>DAIDTM010000253.1 GCA_027457205.1 Anaerolineae bacterium
GCATTTTCCTCGACTGATGACCGCCCGAACCAGTCCATCGCCCACAGCAACCCATTGAGCGCGAACGCGCCGACCGCCGCGCCGATGAGCGCGGGGATGACGGGCGTTTCGCCGATTACCCAACCGCTCAACGACGCCAACGCCTCGCGGAGATTGCCCAACACGAACGATGCGCTGAGAAACGCCAGCAGCCCGGTGCCGATCCACAACACGCGGTCGAACAGCGGCGACTGACGCGCGCGTGGGATGAGCAGCACCGCCGGCACGGTCACGAGAATCGAGATCACCGCTGTGACGAAAAACTGCGCGACAGACACGAAAGACTCCTCTTCTTTCAGAATGGCATACCCAGCGCAGTCGGGTTAGGACATGAGCATGACGATCAGAAAATATACGCCAAAGAGCATCAGTACGATGCCATACGCGCGCTCGAGCGTGGAAGTGCGCGCCCAGATGGCGACTCGCGCGCCAAAGTACGCAAACGGAATAGAGCCAACCGCGAGCGCCAGCACGAGCCACCAATCGATGTGCCCCAGGTACCAGTGGACCAGCGTGCCAGGAACCGCCAGCAGCGCGGCGACGATCAGCGAATCTGCGAACGATTCCTTCAGATCGAGGTGCAGGTATTGCGCGAACAGCGGCGCGAAGAGAATGCCGCCGCTGTTGGCGAGCAGCCCGGAGACAAGTCCCACCGTGACGCCAATCACGACCGAGCGAATAATCCGGGAGCGCCCCTGCACCGGTGGATGCGGATGCGCCGAGGTGGGGTTCCGCAAAAACGTGAATCCAACAAATCCCACAAAGACCGCCGTCGCGAGCATCAACGTTTTGCCGCCGAAAAATTCGGTGAGCAGCGAGCCGATGACCGTAAAGACCAAGCCGGGAATTCCCGTCCACAAAACCACATCGCGGCTGACCATGTGCTGTTTATGATACGCGTAGGACGCCGAAATCGTCGTCGGAATGGTCGCCGGCAGCGGCGTCGCTAACGCGAGCAGCGAGGGGATGCCAACGAACGCGTGCAGAATCGGCGTCGTGACCGCGCTGCCGCCTTTGCCAAACAAGCCAGAGAGAAAACCTACCAACGCGCCAACAATCAAAGATTCCAAAAAGTTTGGGGCGAGAACGAACATTCAACACATCTCCGTAAAAAGGAATGGCAGCATTATCGCATATTTACTGACTTGACGCAAGAATATGGTTGAGCACAGTTTCAAGTCCCTGAAAAGCGAAACGAGAAATCTCCATCCACGAAAACGAGATTTCTCGTCGCCCACTTGCCCTGGCAGTAACGTGGCTGTGGCAAACCGCGCCACAGCCATGCCAGAGGAAAACGCTTCTCGAAATGACAATCGCGCCGCGCGCCGGTCAGCGCGGCAGAAAAGCGAGCACGCGCTGCCAGGCGTCCGCCGCCGCTTCCGGGCGGTACGTGGCGCGGGTATCGTTGAAAAACGCGTGCGGCGCGCCAGGATAAACGTAATGCTCGAACGACTTGCCGGCGCGCTGCATCGTCTCCGCCAGTGCGGGAACGCCATCCGTGATGCGATGATCGTCGCCGCCGTACAAGCCGAGCACCGGGCAGCGAAGGTTGGCGATCTGGTCCGCCGGCGGGTTCTCGCCGTAGAAAATCACGCAGGCGGACAGCGCCACGCCGGTCGCCGCAAGCCGCGCGGACAAGCCGCCGCCCATACAAAAGCCCAACGACGCGATCCGATCGGCGCGGACGGACGGTTGATTTGCCAGCCACTGCCGCGCGGCTTGCAGATCGACGACGTTCTGGCTCAGGTCGCGCGTTTGCAGCCACTGCATCGTCCGCGCAATCGTCGCGCGTTCCGCGTCCGGCAGTTCGCTCAGCTTTGCCTGCATCGCCTGCGGATTCGTCCGCGCCGCCGGCGGCAACGTCTGCGTAAACCGCATCGCCGCGCCGATTTCTTCCGCGGTGACCGGCATGCCGCCTCGGCTGTACAAATCCGGCGCGAGCGCGGCGAAGCCTTCACGCGCAAACCGCCGCGCCACCTCTTCGATGTGCGCGTCCAGCCCCCAGATTTCGTGAATCACGATCACGGCAGGAAACGCGCCTGCGCCCGCCGGGCGCGCAAGGAATGCTTTGAGCGACGCGCCATCGCTGGGGTACGTCAGATGTTCTTCGACCAGTTGCATTTCTCCGCATCCTCCTCTTTCTTCAGCCCAACTTCCCGCAGGTTGTTACGAGCATCGATGCCCTGTAAACGGATTCAATCTGCCGGAGGCAAGGACAAAATATCACTCTGCTGGTTCACCTGACCGGACCGACGACGATTGGTCTTCCAATTCGTGAATGTAGCGCTTGCCGCGCAGCAGCGATGCCAGCGCCGCCAGAATCGAAAGAATCGCCGAAAGCGAGAAAGCGATACGCAGCCCCTGCTCAAACGGACTCGCAAGCAAACTGGGGAAGAACGTCGTACCCAAAATCTGCGTCTGCGCCGCCGCGGGCAGCGCGTGGAGCAATTGCGCCGGCAGCAACGTGCCCATCGGATTATAGCACAGGAACGCGGCAAACAACGCAGCGGTCGGCGGCAGATTCGCTACGGCTTGCGCCGCCGCGCTGGGCAGTCCGGCTTGCGTCAAGCCGTTGTACAGCGAACTGGGCAAACTGGCGGCAAGTCCCAGCGTCACCATCGTAAAGATCACCGTGATGCTCAGCGTGTTCGCCGTGTTCTGGAAAGTCGCCCGCATACCGGACGAGACGCCGCGATCCTCCGCCGGCACCGCGTTCATGATCGCCGTTGTATTCGGTGCGGCAAACATCCCCATCCCCATCCCGATCAGGAAAATGATGACGGCGAAGATCGGATAGTAGAAAACCGGCGGCAGCAGGAGCAGCCCGATAAACCCGACCGCCGTCACCACCATTCCGCCGGTCGAAAAGAACCGCGCGCCGAAGCGATCGGACAGGTAGCCGCTGAGCGGTCCCATCACGAAGAATCCGCCGGTGAGCGGCAACATGTAGATGCCTGCCCACAGCGGCGTGTCTTCAAAGTTATAGCCGTGCAGCGGCAGCCAGATACCTTGCAGCCAAATAATCAGCATAAAGGTCAAGCCGCCGCGCGCGAGCGACGCCAAAAAACCGGCGAGGTTGCCCGCCGCGAACATTCGAATCTTGAAAAGATCGAGCCGGAACATCGGCTCTGACACGCGCTGCTCGACAAAGAGAAAAGCAATCAACAGCGCTGCGCCGCCCACGAGGCAGCCAATCACGAACGGACTGCCCCAGCCCATACTCGAATTGCCGTACGGCTGCAATCCGTAGGTCATTCCGATCAACACCGCCGTCAAGCCGACCGCGAAGAGGACGTTGCCGGGAAGATCAAGATGCTGATGTTCGCGAATCTTGCCGGTCTCGTGCAGCGCGAGGTACGCCCAGATCGTACCGCCAACTGAAAACGGCACGCTGACGAGAAAGACCGCGCGCCAATCGATCGCCGCGAGAATTCCGCCGAGCACCAGCCCGATAAATTGACCGGCGAGCAAAGCGATCTGGTTAATGCCCATCGCCATGCCGCGTTGCTCCGGCGGAAACGCGTCGGTTAAGATCGCGGTCGAGTTCGCAAAGAGGAATGCGCCGCCAACGGCTTGAATCAGTCGGAACACGATGATCTGGGTGGCGGCGGCGTTGCCCGTGCCTTGCACCAGATACAGCAAGATCGAGCCGACCGCAAAGATGGCAAAGCCAAGATTGTAAAGACGCACGCGGCCGAACATATCGGAGATGCGACCAAAGGTCACCAACAACGTCGCCGTGACGACCAGATAGCCCATCAGCACCCACAACAGATAATCGGTTTCGCCGGGCGCGAGCGGATCGATGCCGATGCCCTTGAAGATTGCCGGCAACGCGATCAATACGATGCTGCCGTCGAGCGCCGCCATGAACGCACCCAGCGTCGTATTCGACAGCGCGATCCATTTGTATGGGATGTGGCTCCAACGCCGCTGTCTGTCGCTCGATGGTGTTTTCAAATCTTCGCCCATTCTAAATCCACTCCACTCTAGATCGCCACGTTCGGATACACGCGCGCGCCGATGATGACCAGAATTGTCATCGCCACGATCAAAATGCTCATATCCAGCCCGACGCCGTAGGCGCTCACGCCGCCCGCCAGCATCAACGCGCGCAGCGCATCCACTTCGTACGTCAGCGGATTGATGTGCGAGATCACTTGCAGCCAGCCCGGCATGATCGAAATCGGATAGATCGCGTTGCTGGCGAAAAAGAGTGGCATCGTCAACACCTGCCCGATGCCCATAAAACGCTCGCGCGTCTTGACCAGGCAGGCAATGATGAGCGAGAAGGTCGAAAAGAATCCCGCGCCCAGAAACACGATTAGCAGCACGCCGAGCAGCGCCATCGGATTCCAATTCACCTTGACGCCCAGCAGCAGCGCCAGGATGTAGATGATGACCGCCTGCGACAGCGCCCGCACGCCCGCCGACAACGCCTTGCCCAGCACCAGCGCGGCGCGCGGCGTCGGACTGGCGAGGAACTTGTGAATGATGCCGAGGTCGCGCTCCCAAATGATCGCGATGCCGTAAAAGATCGCGATGAACAGCACGCTCTGCGCCAGAATGCCCGGCGCCATAAAGTCGAGATAGCGCACGTTGCCGGTCGGGATCGCGCGAATCTGCGTAAAGACCTGACCAAAGACCAATAGCCACAGCGCCGGCTGCACCGCGCGCGTCAGCAGGTCGGTCGCATCGTGGCGCAGCTTGCGAATCTCCAGTTCCGCGATGATCAGCGTCTTGTCGATGAAGCTGGCGACGAGCGCCAGAGGATTGGTCGGACGCGTGATGGCAGGATTAGCCCAGCCGCCGCGCAGTACGCCTTGTTCGGGTAGTCTCACGGTAACTTCCTCCAGTTTCTAATTCTGCGCCCGCATAGTGCGCAAACACATCGTCCAGCGTCGCGCCATTGCCGCCGATGGACTGTTTCAATTCGGCGGGTGTGCCCAGCGCGGCGACCTTGCCGAGATGCATCACCGCCACGCGGCGGCACAAACTATCCGCCTCGTCCATATAATGCGTCGTCAGCAGAATCGTCGTGCCGAATTCGGAGCGCAGCTGCTCGATGCGTTCCCACACGGCTTTGCGCGCGACGGGGTCGAGTCCCACTGTTGGCTCGTCGAGAAAAAGTACCTGCGGCTCGTGCAGCATCGACTGGGCGATTTCGAGCCGCCGGATCATCCCGCCGGAATAATCGCGCACGAGTTTGTCCGCCGCATCGGCGAGTCCCATAAACGCGAGCGAGTCGCGCACGCGATTTTCTCGATCGCTGCGCGGCAGATCGTACAGTTTGGCGAAGATGAGCAGGTTTTCATAGCCAGTCAGCGCGCCATCGGCGGAGAGCAGTTGCGGCACGTAACCGATGACGCGGCGCACGTCGCCGGCGTGATGGGCAATGTCGAATCCCGCCACGCGCGCGTTGCCGGAAGTCGGCGGGAGCAGCGTCGTCAGCATTTTGAGCGTCGTCGTTTTGCCCGCGCCGTTAGGTCCCAACAAGCCGAACACTTCGCCCGGCTCGACGGAAATAGTCAACGCGTCCACAGCAGTCAGTTTGCCAAAACGACGCGTCAGTTGTTCGGTTTCAAGAATTGCCATGGTTCTCCCTTGCGAGCGTCAGTTCTTTTTCCCGCTCGGAAGCAAAGAGCGGACGCAGCGCCCGCATCGCCTGCACGATCGTCGCGCGTTCGGCGGATGAAAGCGTCGCCAATACTTCGGCGAGATGCGCTTGCGTCGACGCGTGCGACGTTTGCAGAATGGCGTGCCCGCGCGCGGTCAGCGCGAGCGTCACGCGACGGCGATCCACCGAATCGAACTCGCGGGTGACCAGCTTGCGTTCCACCAGCCCGTCGATCAACTTGGACATGGAGGGCAGCGTCAAGCCGAGGTGGTCCGCCACGTCCGAGAGGGAAGCGCCTTCGCGATGGTTCAGGTACGCCAGCGCGCGAAACTGCGGCACCGACAGATCGACGGCGCGGTGGGCGCGCATCTCGGCGCGGATGGAGCGCATGATCAGCGGCACGACATCCAGCAGTTCGGCGGCGGTCTCGGCGGGCGGACTTGCCATTTTGATTTCCCTTTCTAATAGTTTCATTTTCTAATTATATACCAAGACGACCGATTGTCAAGTGGCAGCGCGCGGCGGTCGCCGGGCGCAAATCGCCGCAACACCGGCGAAGACCGCCGTCGCGGTCTGACGCGAAGCGAGCCGCCGCAGATCGGCTTTGCGCTTTGGTTGCAACGGTTTCGACCGCCGGTCAACCGACTGGGCAACAGCCCGGTCACCGCAGCGCCGCTAATTGACAGCCCGCCAAAATCCCATATAATTTGATTACACACGTGTTCATAATCCTCTGAACACGTTTGTGGCGGGAGGATCCTGTGTCAGTGACGATCAAGCACATTGCCCAGCGCGCGGGAGTATCCCACCCCACAGTTTCCCGCGCTTTGCGCGGCGATCCCATTGTCGCCGCGGAGACCGCCGCGCGGATTCAACGCATTGCCGCCGATCTCGGTTACGTCCCCAGCGCGACCGCGCGCAGTCTCAAGACCAGCCGCTCCCACGTCATCGGCGTGATCGTCAATCGCATCTCCGATCCGTTTTATAGCGAGGTGCTTGACGGCATCCAGGATGCGCTCTACTCCGCCCACTATAGTTTGTTCCTCGCTTCAACCGACCACGATCTCGCGCGTGAGAAAGCGGTCGTGCGCGCGATGCTCGAGCGCCGCATCGACGGTCTGATCGTCTGCTCGCTCTTCGTGACTCCACCGTATCGCTCCGAGCTTGGCGCGTCCGGCGCGCCGCTCGTGGTGGTACACAACCGCAGCCGCGATCCCAACGCCGACGCGATTTATCACGACGACTACGCGGGCAGCCGGCAAATGACACGGCACCTCATCGACCTGGGACACGAACGCCTCGCGTTCATCGGCAGCGCGCGCGCCGGCGTCGAATCGGAAGATCGCCTTGCCGGTTTCCGCGATGAAATCAACGCCGCCGGTTTGACCGCCCCGCCGGAGCGCATCGTCCAGGCAGCAAATGGCGAACTGGCTTCCGGTTCTGCGGCGGTCGAATCGCTCTTGCGATTGTCTCATCGACCAACGGCGCTGGTTTGCTTCAGCGATATGCTCGCCATCGGCGCGATACGGCGACTGCAGCAAGCCGGTTACGCCGTTCCTGCCGATTGCTCCGTAGTCGGGTTTGACGATATTGTCCTCGCCAAGTTCGTGAATCCCCCTTTGACCACGTTCAACCAACCCAAGTACGCCCTTGGGCAACAAGCCGCGCAGATGATGCTGCGATTGTTGAGCGCCAAGCAGCGAAAAGAGAACGGCGACCAACAAAACCGCATCACCCTGCGCGGCGAGATCTTGGTGCGGGCGTCCAGCGCGCCGCCGCCCGCAGAGTAGAACCGGCAAGCGCGCCGATGCGTGGAGGTGACTATGCCTGAATACAATGGTCCGCTGCATGAAATGTCGCTCACGACGCCGACCAAGTATTGGAACGACTCGTGCTCGGTCGCCGAGCTGAACTATGCGATTGAACGCGGCGCGATCGGCGCGACGAGCAATCCAGTGATCGTGCTGAACGTTCTCAAGAAGGAAATGCCGCTGTGGCAAGACCGCATCCATCAAGTGATCGACGAGCATCCCACCTGGTCGGAAATTCAAGTCGGCTGGCAAATCTATCAGGAACTGGCGGTCAACGGCGCAAAGCTGCTCCTGCCCGTCCACGAACGCGAGCAGCATCGTTTTGGTCGTCTCTCCATCCAGACCGATCCGGCGTTCTACCGCAACGGTGCGGCGATCCTGGAACAAGCGGAAAGATTTCACGCGCTCGCGCCGAATATGCAAGTCAAGATTCCAGCAACCCGCGCCGGCATCGGCATGGTGGAAGAGGCGACCTATCGCGGCATCAATTTGAACATCACGGTCAGCTTCACCGTCCCGCAAGCGCTTGCTGCCGCGGAAGCGGTCGAGCGCGGCTTGAAACGCCGCGAAGCCGAAGGCAAGGATATTTCCACCATGTCGCCGGTCGTCACGCTGATGGTGGGACGAACGGACGATTGGCTGAAGGTGCTGGCTCAGCGCGACCACATCGACATTCCGCTCGAATATCTCGAATGGGCTGGCGTGGCATGTTTTAAGAAAGCGTACAGCATTTTCAAAGCGCGCGGCTATCGCGCGCGCTTGCTATCGGCGGCGTATCGCAATTTCCTGCATTGGACCGAATTCATCGGCGGCGATGTGTCGCTGACGCTGCCGCACGAGTGGCAGGTCAAATACAACGAGTCCGGCTACCGGATCATCGAACGGATGCAGGAGCCAGTCGCCGAAGAAATTCTCGAAGCGCTGGATCACAAGATACCGGATTTTCGCCGCGCGTACAACGAGAACGGGATGACGGCAGACGAGTTCGATACGTTCGGCGCGACGGTACGCACGCTGCGTTCTTTCATCAGCGCGTGGCACGATTTCATCGCGGTGATTCGTGATTTCATGCTCCCCAACCCGGATCTCAAAAACTGAGGAACTATGAAAACCAAACGACTGACGATGGCGCAAGCCATCATCCTCTTTCTGAAGAACCAGTACGCCGAGCGTGACGGACGCGCGCAGCCGTTTTTTGCCGGCGTCTGGGGCATTTTTGGACACGGCAACGTCGCGGGCATCGGACAGGCGCTCCAGCAAAATCCGGATTTCCGCTATTACCTCGTTCGCAACGAGCAAGCCGCGGTGCACCTCGCCGCGGCGTTTGCCAAGATGAACAATCGTCTGCGCGCATTCGCCTGCACCAGTTCGATCGGTCCGGGCGCGACGAATATGGTGACCGGCGCGGCGATGGCGACGATCAATCGACTGCCGGTCCTGCTGCTCCCCGGCGACATTTTCGCGCGGCGGAACGTTGCGCCGGTGTTGCAGCAACTCGAGCAGCCGTACTCGCAGGACATTTCGGTCAACGACGCGTTCAAGCCGGTCTCGCGGTACTGGGATCGCCTCAACCGTCCGGAGCAAATCATCACCGCGCTGCCAGAAGCGCTGCGCGTGCTCACCTCGCCGGCGGACACCGGCGCAGTGACGCTCGCGCTGCCGCAAGATGTGCAGGCGCAGGCGTACGATTACCCGGCGGCGCTGTTCGATGAGCGCGTGTGGCACATTCCGCGCGCCCGCCCCGATGCGGCGCAGGTGCGGCGCGCCGTGGAGATGGTCCGCGCCAGCAAACAGCCGCTGATCGTCGCGGGCGGCGGCGTGATGTACAGTGAAGCAAATGACGCGCTTCAAAAATTCGCCGAGCAGTGCGGCATCCCGGTCGGCGAGACGATGGCGGGCAAAGGCGCACTGCGGTACGATCACCCCCTGTCGCTCGGCGCGATCGGCGTGACCGGCACATTCGCCGCGAATATCCTGGCGCGCGAAGCCGATCTCGTCATCGGCATCGGTACGCGTTATTCCGATTTCACGACCGCGAGCAAGACGGCATTTCAAAACCCCGCCGTGCGTTTCATCAATCTCAACGTCGCAGAATTCGACGCGCACAAACACGCCGGCGTGGCGCTCACCGGCGACGCGCGCGCGACGCTGGAAGAACTGAGCGCGGCGGTCGGCGATTATCACACCTCCGCTGAGTACACCGCGCGCGCCGCCGCGCTGAACCAGCAATGGGACGCCGAGGTGAACCGCCTCTACAACCTCAAACACGGTCCGCCGATCAGCCAGGGACAAGTCATCGGCGCGATCAACGAAATCGCGCGACCGCAAGACGTCATCGTGAACGCGGCGGGCGCCGCGCCGGGCGATTTGCACAAACTGTGGCGCGCGCGCGACCCCAAAAGTTTCCACCTCGAATACGGCTATTCGACGATGGGTTATGAACTGGCTGCCGGCATCGGCGTGAAACTCGCCGCGCCCGAGCGCGAGGTCTATGTCCTCATCGGCGATGGCTCGTTCTTGATGATGCCGCAAGAAATCGTCACGGCGATTCAGGAGAACGTCAAACTCAACGTCGTGCTGGTTAACAATCACGGCTTTCAAAGCATCGGCGGACTATCGGCATCGCTAGGCAGCGGCGGCTTTGGCACGCGCTACAAATATCGCGACCCGGTCACCGGACAGTTGAGCGGCGAAAACCTGCCGGTCGATTTCGCCGCGATCGCGCGCGGACTGGGCGCGCACGTCATCGAGGCAAATGATTTGGCGGCGTTGCAAGCCGCGCTGGCAGACGCGCGCGCTCAAACGCGCACGACCGTTATCATCGTCGAGACCGATCCCGAAGCGCGCGTGCCGGGCTATGAGTCATGGTGGGATGTCGCCGTCGCGGAAACATCGGAGATAGCAAGCGTCCAAGCGGCGCGCGCCGCGTACGAGGAAGGTCTAAAAAAGGAACGGTATTTCCTATGACCATTGCCGATCACCTCGCCTACGGGATGTCCGGCGTCAAGCTCATCGCGGTCGCGGACATTGCGCGCTGACGCTCGACGAGGGACGCCCGGTGGCGTTGGGTGATTTTTTGTTCTACCAAGTCGATTGTCTTGCGGGAGGACAAACCATGAATAGCGAAAATCTCAAGAACTATATCAACGGCGAGTGGCGCGTGTCAAGCGCAACCGACTATCTGGATGTCATCAACCCGGCGACGGCAGAGACGCTGGGCAGGACGCCGCTGTCGCCGGCGTCCGAGGTGGATGCTGCCGCGCAAGCCGCCGCCGCGGCATTCGATGGCTGGCGGCGCACGCCGCCGACCGAGCGGGTACAGTACCTGTTCAAATTGAAGACCGCGCTCGAAGCGCACGCGGAGGAATTGGCGCGAACCATCACTGAAGAGAATGGCAAGACGCTCGGCGAGGCGCGCGGCGAATTGCAGCGCGCCATCGAAAACGTCGAGGTGGCGTGTAGCGTTCCCACGCTGATGCAAGGCGACGTCCTCGAGGACATTGCGGCAGGCATCGACGAGTTGATGATTCGCCAACCCGTCGGCGTGGGCGCGACGATTTGCCCGTTCAACTTTCCGGCGATGATCGCGTTCTGGTTCATGCCCTACGCGCTCGCGTGCGGCAACACCTACGTGCTCAAGCCATCGGAACGCACGCCGCTCACGCTGACGCGCATCGTGCAACTGATGGAGCAGGTTGGTTTCCCCAAGGGCGTGGTGAATCTCGTCCACGGCGGAGCGGAGACGGTGAACGCGATTCTCGATCATCCGCTGATCCGCGCCATCACGTTTGTCGGCTCCACGCCAGTGGCGCGCCACATCTACAGCCGCGCCGCGGCGAACGGCAAGCGCGTGCAGGCGCAGGGCGGCGCGAAAAATCCGATCGTCGTGCTGCCGGACGCCGATCTCGAAACCACGACGCGCATCGTCGCGGACAGCGCGTTTGGCAGCGCGGGACAGCGCTGCCTCGCCGCGTCGCTGGCGATCACGGTGGGCGAGGCGCGTCACACGTTCACCGAAGCGATTGCCGACGCGGCAGCCAAACGCGTCGTCGGGTACGGTTTGAATGAGGGCGTCGAAATGGGACCGGTCATCAGCGCGCGCAGCAAAGACCGCATCGAAGGATTGATCGAGCGCGGCGCGCAGGAGGGCGTAGAGGTGCTAGTCGATGGACGGCGCGCCAACATCGCGGGTTATCCGCGCGGCTATTTCGTGCGTCCGACGATTCTGCGAAACATTCCGACGGGCGGCGAAATCGCGCGCACCGAAATTTTCGGTCCCGTGCTCGGATTGATCCATGTGAACACCGTGGACGAGGCGATCCAGTTGGTCAACGGCGGCGCGTACGGCAACATGGCATGTCTGTTCACGACCAGCGGCGCGGCGGCGCGCAAGTTTCGTTACGAAGCGCAAGCCGGCAACATCGGCATCAACATCGGCGTTGCCGCGCCGATGGCGTTCTTCCCATTTAGCGGCTGGAAAGAGAGTTTCTTTGGCGCGCTGCATGGACAGGGCAAGCACGCCGTCGAATTCTTCACGCAGACCAAAGTCGTCATCGAACGATGGCCCAAGGAATGGTCAAGAAAATTCTAGGCGAATTGGAGAAGAGACGATGATCCGGGTCGCCAACGCTCCATGCTCCTGGGGCGTATTGGAATTTGGGCTGGCGGGTAAGACGGCGGGATACGCGCAGGTACTGGACGAAATGTGCGAGACCGGCTACACGGGAACGGAACTGGGCGATTGGGGATTTATGCCGACCGACCCAGCGCAGCTCGAATCGGAATTGCAGGCGCGCGGACTCGCGCTGCTCGCCGCCTTTGTGCCGGTCGATCTCTCGAACGCGGCAAAGCACGCCGAAGGCGCGGCGGTCGCCGTGCGGACCGCGCGTTTGCTCGCGGCAGTCAACCCCAACGCGTTCATCGTCCTCGCCGACGACAATGGAAAAAACCGGGTGCGTACCCAGAACGCTGGACGGATTCGTCCGGACATGGGATTGACCGAGACGCAATGGCAGACGTTTGTCGCCGGCGTGAATCGCGTGGCGCAAGCCGTGCGCGATCAAACTGGCTTGCGGATTGTCTTCCACCATCACTGCGCGGGTTTCGTCGAAACGCCGGACGAGATCGACAAACTGTTGTCGTTCACCGATCCCCAAACGGTCGGCTTGTGTTTTGATACCGGGCACTATCGCCTAGGCGGCGGCGATCCGTTGAGCGGCTTGAGAAAACATGCCGAGCGCATCTGGCATGTGCATTTCAAAGACTATGACCCCGCCGTTGCCGCGCAAGCGCGCGCAAACCACTGGGACTATTTCGAATCGGTGCGGCGCGGCATCTTTTGCGAACTGGGCAAAGGCGCGGTAGATTTTCCGGGCATCGTCGCTGGGCTGAACGAGTGCGGCTACGCGGGCTGGGTCGTAATCGAGCAGGATGTGCTGCCGGGAATGGGCAGCCCGAAAGCCAGCGCGCAGCGCAATCGTGAATATCTGCAGAGCATTGGCTTGTAAACCGACGCGCAGTAACGAGGGCGCTGAAATCTCTTGCCCGAGTCGCGGGACGTCCACACAACTCAGAACAGGTTGACAGAGAGTGGCTGCTAGGTTATACTATCTGTAGGAAGGATGGTATAACCAAAATGCAAAACGTGAAAACGGCGATTTCAATTCAAAAATCTCTCTTTGAGCAAGCGGAGCAGATCGCCCGCAAGATGAAGGTTTCGCGCAGCCATCTGTTCGCTCTCGCGCTGGAAGATTATATTCACCGTGAACAGAATCGGGAATTCCTTGCGAAGATCAACGCGGCTTACGCGGAGGAACCCGACGCGGCGGAAAAGACCCTCCGCCGCAAGGCGCGCGGCGCGCATCGGCGCATGGTGAGGGGCGAATGGTGATCAATCAGGGCGACGTCTACTGGGTCGACCTGGCTGAACCATCAGGGTCTGAGCCGGGGTACAAGCATCCTCATGTAGTCATCCAGAACAACCTCTTTAATCGCAGTCGGATTCGAACGGTCGTCGTAGTGGCGCTGACTTCTAACCTCAACCGCGCCGACGCGCCGGGCAACGTCTTACTGGAAAAAGGCGCGGCGAACCTTCCCAAGCCAAGCGTGGTGAACGTTTCCCAAGTCTTTACGGTAGACAAATCGCAGCTGGACGAGTACATCGGGACGTTGCCCGCCAAACGTGTGCGCGAGATTTTGAATGGAATCAAATTGGTCATCGAACCGCGCGAAACGGAATGACAAGGCGAATTTGCAAACACCCGCGCGCGCGGCTTTTGAGCATCGTGGCAGGCGATAGAGCATCAAGGTTGGATGGCGGCGCGACGCGTTGGCAGACAACCCCTGGAGGTCGAGTTGGAACACTTTTTCAAGTCCCGGCGCGGATCAGGCGTCTTGCTGGAGGTTAGCCCTAAGTCCGCCGGTTGGAACTATTTGAGTTTTCGAGTGGTGGCATTGAAGGCAGGCGAAACGTACCGCGCGTCGAGCGACGGCGAAGAAATTGCGCTCGTGCCGCTCGGCGGGCAAGCCACGGTGGACGTTTCCGGCGCGCGTTTCGAGGTCGCACGCGGCAACCTGTTTGCCGAATTGCCGCATGTGCTCTACGTTCCGCCGGGCAAGACGATCACCGTGACCGCCGCGCGCGATTTCGAGTTCGCCGCCGGCAGCGCGCCAGCGCAGGGTAAGTATCCGGCGCGCCTCTTCACGCCGGATGAGATGAAGCGCGAAGTGCGCGGCGGCGGCGCCGCGCGGCGGCAGGTGAATCACATCCTCGCGCATCCCATGCCGGCGGAGCGACTGATTCTGTACGAAGTCTATGTCCCCGGCGGAATGTGGTCGGGCTGGCCCCCTCACCGCCACGACGGCGGCGACTCGCCGTATCTGGAGGAAACGTACTATTATCGTTTCGATGCCGACGGTGGTTTTGGAATTCAGCGCAACTATCGCGACGAGACCGGTTTCGATGAATTGTTCACGGTGAAAGACGGCGATGTGGCTTTGGTGGCGCAGGGCTATCACCCGGGCGCCTGCGCGCCGGGCGCGAATATGTACTTTTTGAATTACCAAGCCGGCGATCTGCTCGACGCGGCGCGCGCGACGCCGCCCTACGACGACCCGATGCAGGTGTGGATCAAAAACGATTGGAACGGACGCGTGCTGCCGCTTCCGATGGGAGGAAAATCGTGATGAGTGGAAATTCAACCTGGCGCATCGGCGTCATCGGCGCGGGGCGCATCGGCAAGATTCACGCTGAGAATTTGACGCGTCTCCCCGGCGT
>DAIDTM010000254.1 GCA_027457205.1 Anaerolineae bacterium
CGTCGAGCGCGATCAATCGATTCAATCGCGCGAGGTCGAGCGTGACGGTCACGCGCTCGCCGCGCGGCTCGACGCCGCCGACGACGCTCGATCCGCCGCCGAATGGAACGAGCGCGATATTTTTATCGACGCAGAATTGAATCAAGCGAACGACTTGATCTTCTGTCGCGGGAAAGACGACCGCATCCGGCGGATTGAGAATTTCGCCGCGCCGCAAGCGGATGAGGTCGCGATAGCTGCGTCCGTACGCGTGCAGCACGCGCACGCGTTTGTCGTTCCGGACAAACGCTTCCGCCGGCGTTGACGTTGGGCGCAAGTCAGTTGCCAATGCCATCAGCAGCGTCGTTTCGTCGATGCGCGGCGAGCGCAGGTTGATGCTGTCAAAATCGCACGGCGGGAAGCGTTCCTCGCCACCCAAGTCCAGCGCGGCGCACAGAAACTTCCACGCGTCGGGGCGATGATTCAGCGCGTAGGTTTTCGCTGCGTCGCCCCAACCGTACCAGCGCAGTTCGGTCATTGGCAAACTCACGCTTCAACGCTCAAACATTTGAACGTTCTAACGCTTGGATCAGATAATTCAGCAAATCCGTCTCCGTCACAATTCCGACCAGCCGCGCGCCGTCCACGACCGGCAGCCCGCCAAATTTGTGATCGCGCATTAGCTTTGCCGCATCGACGATCAAGGCACGCGGCGTGATGGTAACCGGCTGCTCGGTCATGCACGCGCGCACCGGAATGTGATCGAGCATGAATTCGTCGTACCACCGCTCGCGCAAGACCAGCGGCGAATTTGTCGCGCGGCGCAAATCGCGGTCGGTGACAATGCCGACGAGTTTGCCTCCGTCCACCACCGGCAAACGGCGGCATTGCTTCTCGCGCATCCGGTCGATCGCGACGCGGATCGAATCGTTGGGCGCGACCGTCGCCGGATCGCGCGTCATCACTTGTTCGACAGTCGGTTGATCTCCCACGGTGCCCCCTATGCCGCCAATCGTCAGTTCGACTCCGTCACGCGCGACGCGCGGCTAATCATCTTGAACGCTTCAAACCACAAGATACTCGCGACGGCAGCCATCAGCGCAATCGTCACGTCGTTGAGGTGCAACGTCGAAAAACTGAACAGGTCTTGCAGATACGGCACGTACAGCACCAAGCCGAGAAAAACCACCGCGCCGAGCAGTATCTTCCACAGCGCGCCGTTCGGCGCGTTCAGCGTCGCCAGAATCGTATGCGTCCACGAACGATTCGTCAGAATCAATCCCAGGTTCGCGAAGATCAGCGTGGTAAAAGTCATCGCGCGCGCTTCCAGCGCGCCGCTCCCCGTACGGAGCGTGACGACGTAGACTGCCAGCACGATGAGGCAGACGACCGCGCCTTGCAGCAGACTGAGCGCAATCGTCTTCAATCCGAACAGCGGCTCTTTGGGATCGCGCGGCGGACGATTCATCACGTTCGCCTCTTCCGGCTCCGCCTCAAACACAATCGAGCACGCCGGGTCGATGATCATCTCAATAAAAACGATGTGAACCGGCAGCAGCACCAGCGGCAGATTGAACAAGACCGGGATCAACGACATTCCCGCGATGGGAACGTGGATCGCAAAGATGTACGCCATCGCCTTGCGAATATTGTCGAAGATGCGGCGACCCGAGCGAATCGCCTGCACGATCGACGAAAAGTCGTCGTCGAGCAGGACGAGCGCGGCGGCTTCGCGCGCGACATCGGTGCCGCGCCCACCCATCGCGATGCCGATGTGCGCGGATTTCAGCGCGGGCGCGTCGTTCACGCCGTCGCCGGTCATCGCGACGATCTCGCCGTTGGTTTTGAGCGCATTGACGAGCCGCAGCTTTTGCTCCGGCACGACCCGCGCAAAGATGTTGACGGTCTTGACGCGCGTCTGCAATTCTGCGTCGTCCATCTGGTCGAGTTCGGGTCCGGTGATCACCTCGTCCATCGGCGTCAAGCCGATCTGCCGCGCGATGCTCTGCGCGGTGCCGGGATAATCGCCGGTAATCATCACGACGCGGACGCCGGCGGTGTAACATTCGCGCACCGCCGCCGGTACCGTCGGACGCACCGGGTCTGCTAAACCAACCAGCCCCAGAAATTCAAAGTCGAAATCGTGCTGCGCGTCCGGCAAATCGGTTTGCTCAAAATACGCGCGCGCCACGCCGAGGACGCGCAAGCCCTCGTTCGCCATCACGCTGATTTTGTCAGACAGATCGTCCAGTTGTTCCGATGTGAAATGGCACAGGTCGGCAATGGCTTCCGGCGCGCCTTTCGCGGCGATAACATAGTGCGCGCCGTCCGGCGACTTCCAGACGTGCGAGATCGCCAATAGTTTCGGCGACAAGGGATATTCGCGCACCAGCGTCCAATCCGCGTGCAGGTGCTCCGTGTCCGCCAGGTAGCACTCACCGGATTCCTTGAACGCGATTTCCATTGGATCGAATGGATCGCGGTGGCTGGCGAGAATGCTGAACTCGGCGATGCGGTGAAAGTGCTCCGGCAGCGCGCCTTTGGGGTGATCGTTCACATCGCAAAACTTGCCGTTGACGTAGAATTGGCGCACCGACATCTTGTTCATCGTCAGCGTGCCAGTCTTGTCCACGCACAGCACCGTCGCCGAGCCAAGCGTTTCGATGGTCGGCACGCGCCGCGTCAGCACGCGCTTTTGCGAGATGCGCCACGCGCCGAGCGCGAGGAAGATCGTCAGTACGACCGGAAATTCTTCCGGCAGCATCGCCATCGCCATGGCGACGCCGGCGAGCAGACCATCCAGCCAGTTGCCGCGCGTTAGTCCGTACACGACGACGACGACCGCGCAGAGCGCGAGACCCGCAATCGCCAGACTACGCACGAGCCGCGCGATTTCCTTTTGCAGCGAGGTCTTTTCCGGCTCGACGCTTTTCAGCGCCTTGCCGATCTTGCCGATCTCGGTGCGAACGCCGGTCGCGCGGACTTCCGCCACACCGCGACCTTTGACGATCAGCGTGCCGGAATAGACGAACGGCAGATCGTCGCCGCCAGGTCGCCCCATCTCCATCGCGCCATCCCCGCGTGCCTTGCGGACCGGCACCGATTCGCCGGTCAGTAGCGATTCGTCGACCGACAGATTCGTGCAGAGACGAACGACCGCGTCGGCAGGTACACGATCGCCTTCAGCCAGCACAACCATGTCGCCGCTCACCACGTCGCGTCCGGCGATGCGCTTTTGCTGCCGGTCGCGGATCACGAGCGCGCGCGGGCTGGAGAGATCGCGCAGGGCTTGCAGCGCGCGCTCGGTCTTGCGCTCCTGATAAAGCGTAATGCCGATGATAAGGAAAACGAAACTGAGCAGGATCAGCCCTTCCTGCACATCGCCCAGCAAGAAATAGATCGCGCCGGAGGCAAGCAGCAGAAGGAACATCGCTTCCTTCACCACTTCCAGCGCAATCGCGAAAATATTGCGCGGCTTGGCGGACGGAAGTTCGTTGTATCCTTCTTCCTTCAGCCGATTGGTCGCGTCGGCTTCAGAGAGTCCGACAATGCCATTGATGTCAAACAAATCATCCGATGGGTTGTTCATCGCAATCTCATTTGCGGCTTGGCGCTTTCGATTTCTGATATGGCTCGGCGTGAATGACGACGCGTCCCAGCTGCGGAAACTGGCGGCGTAGCCGATTTTCCATCTCCTCCGAAATGCTGTGCACATCCGCGATCGATTGGTCGGCGTCGATGAGCAAGTGCAGCGCGAGGTACACCTTGCCGTCGAGCTGCTGTATCGCCACGTCCTGACATTCGCGCGCGTGCGGAATCTCGCGCGTGATCGCCGCGATCTGTTCGAGGTACGGCGACGTGTCACCGGGCTTGAGTTCCATGCCGGTCACCAACTCCAGCGCGCGCGGCTCGATGTGAACGTTGATGTCGGCAACCTGATGCGGCGCGTCCATACTCTTGTCCTGCCCCAGTTCCGCGCGCAGCTGCGTTTCCAGGTCGGTCGCTGTCGCGTGCGCGCGCTCGAACGTAATCGTCGGATCCACCTCCAGGTCGAGATCGGTCCACATGCCGCTCTTGGTCACGTGCGTCGTGATGTTGTGCACGGCGAAATGCCCGCGCGCGGCGACCGCTTCAACGCGTTCCAGCACGCCTTCGTTCTCCGCCGTCGGGACCGCGTGCACGACAACATCGGCATTCGGCGAAACCGCACGCACCGCCTCCTGCACAGTGTGCGTGACCGCGTGGCTTTCTTCAAAGGACAGATGGCGCGGCACCGCGACGCGCAGATCGACGAAAACCTGATTGCCGGAGCCGCGCACGCGCGTCTGCGTCACGCGCTGCACGCCATCGACGCGTCCGACCACGCTGACAATCCGTTCCGCCAGTCCGCTCGGCGCGCGGTCGAGCAGCGCATCGATCGTGCGCTTGCCTAACCGCAAACTGACCAGTATAACAATGAGCGCAACGACTAGCGCCGCCACCGCGTCCGCGCGCACGAAGATCGATTGCAGCCCGGTCAATTCACCAAACTTGACGAGCGCCAGCCCCACGATGACGACGGAGGAACTCCAGATATCGGTGCTGAAATGCAGCGCGTCCGCCTCCAGCGCCTGGCTGTTGTATTTCTTCGCCGCGCGCGCGAGCAGCCGCGACCGCGAGAAATCGATGAGGATGGACACGCCCATCGTCAAGAACGCCCAAATGCTCGGATCAACTGCCGTGACATGGACAAACAGCCGATCAACGGCTTCATAGATAATCCAGATGCAGGTGATGAGAAGGAGCGCGGTCTCCGCGAGCGCGCTGAGGTTTTCGACCTTGCCGTGACCGTAGAGATGCGTCTCGTCCGCCGGACGGTCGCTGACACGTACGGCGAAGAACGTGATGAGCGCCGCCACCAGATCGAGCGCGGAGTGCGCGGCTTCGGCGAGAATGCCCAGACTGCCCGTCATCAAGCCAATGGCGAGCTTCATCGTCGTCAGGAAAATCGCAGCAGCGACTGAACTACCGGCGGCAATTCCTTTTTCGCGGACTTGCGCCTCCATTGAAACTTGCGTCACTCTACCTCCGAGTTTAACGTTAATCGGAATACGATCAGTGTATCACCATCACGTCCAAGTTGCGTTACCGAACGGTCAAAAATGGCGTCCGACCATGTGCGCGTTCGATCATTCGCTGCGCGCGATAGCGCCACTCCGGCAGCGCGATCAATTTCTCGATCTGCGGCAGCGCGGCGCGCGCGGCTTGCTCGCCAGCGGCGATACATTCATCCGCGAGGTCCAAGTCGATCAAGCCGACGTCGCGCACGTCGGGCTGAAGAATCAAATCGGGCGGCGACTCGCGCAAGCGTTGCAGTCGGATCTCCTTGCTCATAATGCCGATCGCGCGCCCGGCGACGCGCATCGCCTTTTGGTTCGTCGCCGCGAGGAGCAGCCGATAAAACAATTCGTTGCGGTGGCGTGCGGGCGCGCCGGTGAGCACTGGCTCGTCCGCGCCCAGATCGACCGCGATGACGCGGTCCGCACCGCGCCGGCGCGCCGCGCCGAACGGGACGGGATCGCTCACGCCGCCGTCGAAAAACCAACGACCGTCAATCTGCGCCGGCGCGAATAAGCCGGGAAACGCCGCGCTCGCGCTGACCGCATCCGCGACGCGCCCAGACTCTATGACGATTTCTTCGCCCGACTCCATATCCACGGCGATCGCGGCAAACGCGCGCGGCAAATCCTCAATGCGCTTCCCATCGCCGATCGCCGCGTCGATAAGTTGGTGGATGCCCGCCGTGCTGAACAGCCCCATCCCAGTCCGGTCGCGCGGCAGCAGTTGCTGCAGCCGTAGCCGGCGAACCGCCGCGTCTATCTCATCCGGCGATTTGCCGGCGGCGTAGAGCGCGCCGGCAATCGCACCCGCGCTCGTGCCAACAACGACGTGGATCGGCACGCGCGCGGCGTCTAGCACACGCAACACGCCGATGTGCGCCATACCCTTCGCGCCGCCGCCGCCCAGCGCCAGTCCGAGTCTCATCGCGTTCCTCTCCAAACAAAAAGACCTCCCCGCCTAGTCCTGCGCGGAAGAGGCCCCTTCCCAGAGCCACGTCACATTGCGTTGATCTTTGCGTCAAACCAGTCATCGCAAGCACGATCGCTGGTTCATTGACCTACTTGGATAAATTCATTCTACTGGGTTCAGGGCAAGCCGTCAAATATTAGGCAGCCGCAATCGATCAACATGGGCGTCTTGGGTAACCCTCTAATCTGCTCCGCAGCGAATCGGGTGCCAACTCAGAAAGAGACAACTGGAATGCCTTCATCTCAAGAATCCTGCGTACTGGCTGACCACAAGC
>DAIDTM010000255.1 GCA_027457205.1 Anaerolineae bacterium
GAAGATTTGCTCTACGACGTGCCGAACGATGTGTGGGTGCGGTTCGATGCCGCGTCCGGCATCGTCACCTGCGGCATGACCGATCCCGCGCAGACGCGCTGCGGCAAGTTCGTCTCGCTACGCTTTAAGGCAGTGGGCAAAACGATCGCGCGCGGCAAGGCGCTGGTCACGATCGAGTCTGCGAAATGGGTGGGCGCGTTTCCAGCGCCGCTCTCCGGCGAAATTGTCGAGACGAACGAGCCAACCTTTCGGCGCGATATTTTGATGGCGAACCGCGAGCCGTACGACATGGGTTGGCTCGTCAAGCTGCACCCATCGAATTGGGACGCTGAGCGCGACCAACTCGTGGACGCGGTCGCGGCATTCATCGAGTACCAGAAAAAGATCGAAGAGCTGAAAGTCAACTGCATGCGATGCATGGACTGAACGGATACATGACGATGCATCGCCCATGACGTGACACGTCGTTTGGAAGACAAGCGCCAACATGCCCACGGAGGGCAGATGAAATATGCGAAGGTTATCGACAACCGCAAGTGTATCGGTTGTCACGCCTGCAGCGTCGCGTGCAAAGAAGAGAATCAGGTACCGCTCGGCGTCTTTCGCACCTGGGTCAAGTACGTCGAGAAGGGTCAGTTTCCCAACACGCGCCGCCATTTCCAGGTGACGCGCTGCAATCAATGCGAGAATCCTCCGTGCGTCCGCATCTGTCCCACCGCGGCGATGTATCAGCGTCCGGATGGCATCGTCGAATTCAACGGTGGTCAGTGCATCGGCTGTAAGGCATGTTTGCAAGCATGCCCGTACGATGCGATCTACATCGATCCAGAATCGCACACCGCGGCGAAGTGTCATTTCTGCGCGCACCGTATCGACCGCGGACTCGAACCCGCATGCGTGATCGTCTGTCCCGAGCGCGCCATCATCGTCGGCGACATGGATGATCCAAATTCCCAGGTCTCGCAGCTTCTTTCGCGCGAACAAGTTTCCGTTCGCAAGCCGGAGCAAGGCACACGGCCCAAGTTGTTTTACATCGAAGGCGAGAATGCCGCGCTCGATCCGCTCGCCACCTCGCGCCCCGAATCGTGGATATGGTCGAACGCCGGCGAGACCGCGTACGCGCCGCAAGAATGGCTGGATGGACCGATTCAACGCTCCGGCTCCTTCGCGAGCGGACTCGTGCAAACCGTGTACGATGTGCCGCATGCGATTCCGTGGGGCTGGAAGGTCTCGACGTACCTGTGGACGAAATCGATTGGCGCGGGCGCGTTCTTCATCCCCGCGCTCTTACTTGGCTTCGGCATGCAAATTCCGAACTTGTTCGCGGCGGTTGCCGCGTTCGTCTCGCTCGTTTTCATCGGCATCACAACGTTTCTTTTGGTCTGGGACTTGAAGCAGCCGCTGCGATTCTTGAAAATCGTTCTTCGTCCCCAGAAACGCTCATGGCTCGCGCTGGGCGCGTTTATCCTGATGGGTTTTACCGCCCTCGCGAGCGCGTGGTTTCTCGCGAGCGCGGGGCAGACCGATTGGGTGCGCGGCGTCATCGCGCTGCCACAAGA
>DAIDTM010000256.1 GCA_027457205.1 Anaerolineae bacterium
GTATCGGCACGGCGATCACGCTGATGAATCCGGCACGCGTCGTCGTCGGCGGCGGTGTGAGCAAGTCGGGCGAGCGATACTGGAGCGAGCTGCGTGCCGCGACGCGCGCGAACACGCTACCGCAGATGCGCGTCGGAATCATCCCCGCCGCCCTCGGCGACGATGCGCCGCTGTGGGGCGCGATCGCGCTGGCGGAATCGATTTGACACGCGCGCTCTTCCGCGATACAATGAGACTAGAATAGTATCATTTGGACTGGTGAGGACGCCTGTCCCCATGCCGAGATGACTCGCGGCATCGGGACGGGCGTATTTTATTTTCAAGGAGGAGAAGTATGGATGCGCTGTTTCTGGCGCGGCTGCAGTTTGCAGTCACAACGGTGTACCACTTTTTCTTCGTGCCGTTGACGCTGGGCTTGTCCATCCTCGTCGCGATCATGCAGACGATCTATTTTCGCACCGGCGACGAGGCGTGGAAAAAGCACACCGAGTTCTGGGGCAAGTTGTTTCTTATCAATTTTGCGATGGGCGTCGTCACTGGCATTGTGCAAGAGTTCCAGTTTGGAATGAACTGGTCGGAGTACTCGCGCTTCGTCGGCGACATTTTTGGCGCGCCGCTAGCGATTGAGGCGCTGCTCGCGTTCTTCCTCGAATCGACCTTCCTCGGTGTGTGGTTCTTCGGCTGGGACAAGCTCTCCAAGCGCGTGCACCTCGCGGCGATCTGGCTCGTCGCCATCGCGTCGAATCTCTCGGCGCTGTGGATTCTGCTTGCCAACTCGTTCATGCAGCAGCCGGTCGGTTACACGCTTCGCAACGGACGCGCGGAGATGACCGATTTCTTTGCGCTCGCCACCAACCCCAACATCTGGACGCAGTATCCGCACGTCCTCTTCTCGGGCGTGGTCACCGCCGGGTTTTTCGTGCTCGGCGTCAGCGCGTGGCATCTGGCGCGCAAGAGCAATCCGGATTTCTTCCGCCGCGCGTTTCAGGTCGCGGCGCTGTACGCGTCGATTGGCGCGGTGATGGTCATCCTCGTCGGTCACAGTCAAGCGCAGCACATGGTACAGAATCAGCCGATGAAAATGGCGGCGGCGGAAGCGCTGTACCAAAGCCAAGACCCTGCTTCGTTCTCCCTGCTGACGATCGGCGATCTTTCCGGGCGCAAGGAAGTCTTCGCCATTCGGATCCCGGACCTGCTGAGTCTTTTGGCGTACAACCAGTTCACCGGCGAAGTCAAGGGCATCAACGATTTGCAGGCGGAGTACGTGAAGCAGTACGGTCCCGGCGATTACGCGCCGCCCATTCCGCTCATCTACTGGAGTTTTCGCGGAATGGTCGGGGCGGGATTCCTGATGGCGTTCCTCGCGTTGGTCGCGCTGTACTTTGTATTGCGGAACAACGTCGAAGGCAGCCGGCTGCTGCTCCGCGTTCTGCCCTGGGCGATTCTGCTGCCGTACCTCGCGAACACGACCGGTTGGTTGATGACCGAACTGGGGCGCGCACCGTGGATCGTCTTCGGCTTGATGAAGATCGATCAGGCGGTCTCGCCGGCTTCGGTCGTATCGGGCGTCTCCGTACTGATTACGCTGGTCTTGTTCACTCTGCTCTACGGCGCGCTGATGGCGGTTACGGTCTATCTGCTGCGGCGCTATGCGCGAGTCGATCCTGACATAGAAACCGCGCCAGTCGGCGCGTATTAAAAGGGAGGCGACAATGGATCTCAACGTCCTGTGGTTCATTCTGATCGCGGTGTTGTTTGCCGGCTTTTTCTTCCTCGAAGGATTCGATTACGGCGTGGGCATCTTGCTGCCCTTCCTCGGCAAGAATGACGACGAGCGGCGTGTGATCGTCAACACGATCGGACCGTTCTGGGATGGGAACGAAGTGTGGCTGCTAACCGCCGGCGGCGCGATGTTCGCCGCGTTCCCACAGTGGTACGCGACGATGTTCAGCGGGTTCTACCTCGCGCTCGCCCTGGTCTTGATCGCGCTCATCCTGCGCGGCGTCGCGTTCGAATTTCGTCGCAAGGACGAGCGCGCGACGTGGCGCGGCGGCTGGGACTGGGCGATCTTTATCGGCAGTCTGCTGCCGGCGCTGCTGTTCGGCGTGGCGTTCGGCAACCTGCTGCGCGGCGTGCCGATCGACGCGAGCAAGAATTACGCCGGCGACTTTTTCTTTCTGCTCAATCCATACGCGCTGTTGACTGGATTGTACGGCTTGGTGCTGATGACGCTGCACGGCGCGGTCTATCTAAGTCTCAAAACGGACGGCGAATTGTCCGCGCGCGCGCGCCGCATCGCCTCCACGTTGTGGCTGCCGGCGCTGGTCTTGCTCTTCGCCGCGCTCGCCGCGAGTTACGGGGCGACTGATATGTACTCCAAGCTCGGCGTCAACCCCGGTCCCATCCCCATCCTCGGCGGCGTCGCACTGCTCTCCGTCATCTGGTTCCTTCGCCGCCAGCGCGACGGCTGGGCGTTCGTGATGACCGGCATCACCCTCGTGACCACGGTGATGACGATCTTTATGACGCTCTTCCCGCGCGTGATGATCTCCACGCTCAACCCGGATTGGAGTCTGACGATCTACAACGCGTCGTCATCGCCGTACACGCTGACGGTGATGACCTTTATCGCGCTGGTCTTTGTGCCGATCGTGCTGGTGTACCAGGGTTGGACGTACTATGTGTTCCGGCAGCGCGTCAGCCGCAAGTCTCTTGCCTCATAGTCAGATGCCGTAGATTGCCATAGAAGGATGAAAAAGGGCTTGCCGCCTTCATCCTTCATCCCTCATCCCTTTTGTATGAACCTCGACCATCGCCTCCTCCAGCAACTGCGCGGTGTCCGCGCCGGGTTCGCGCTGACGATTCTTCTCGGCGCGCTGGTTGGCGTGCTCGTCATCGCGCAGGCATACACGCTGAGCCGCATCGTCGCACCGGTGTTTCTGCGCGGCGCGAGGCTAGGCGACGTATGGAGCGCGCTGCTCGTTCTGCTGGCGATCATCGCCGCGCGCGCCGTGCTGACGTGGGGCGGCGAGACCGCCGCGTTCCGGGTTGCCGTGCGCGTCAAGACCGATCTGCGCGAACGTGTCTTCAATCGCCTGATGGCGCTGGGTCCGGCGTACACGCGCGGCGAGCGCACCGGCGAATTGGCGACCACCGCGGTCGAAGGCATCGAAGCGCTGGAGGCGTACTACAGTCAGTACCTGCCGCAGCTTGTACTTGCCGTGCTCGTGCCGCTCTCGATCCTCGCCGCTGTCCTCCCGCTCGATCCGTTGTCCGGCGTCGTTCTGCTGCTGACCGGTCCACTCGTCCCGCTCTTTATGATCCTGATCGGCGGCGCGGCGGACGCGCTGACGCGCCAGCAGTACGCATCGCTCAGCCGAATGAGCGCGCATTTTCTCGATGTGCTGCAAGGGCTGCCGACGCTCAAGATGTTTGGACGGAGCCGCGAGCAGATCGAAACGATCGCGCGCGTGAGCAGCCAATTCCGCGACGCGACGCTGCGCGTGCTGCGCGTGGCGTTCCTCTCCGCGTTCGCGCTGGAAATGATCGCGACGATCAGCACGGCGATTGTCGCAGTCGAGGTTGGGCTGCGGCTGTTGTACGGGCAGATGCAGTTCGAGTCAGCGTTCTTCATCCTTGTCCTCGCGCCAGATTTTTACTTGCCCCTTCGCCTTCTCGGCACGCGGTTTCACGCTGGAATGTCTGGCGCTGCAGCGGGCGCGCGCGTGTTTGAGATCCTAGAGACGGAGGACGAAGGACGGAAGACGAAAGCTGAAGGTTTACCTCCGTCGTCGGTCCTCCGTCGTTCGTCATTCGTCATTCGTCCTCTGTCCATTGCTTTTGACCAAGTTCACTACACTTACGCCGGCGACCGCGCCGCGCTCAACGACGTCTCGTTCAGCATCGCGCCGGGGCAGCACGTCGCGCTGGTTGGTCCGACCGGCGCAGGGAAAAGCACGGTGGTGAACCTGCTTCTGCGCTTTATCGAACCAACGCGCGGCGAGATCACCATCGACGGCGCGCCGCTGCGCGAGTGGTCGCCGGACGCGTGGCGCGCGCAAATCGCGTGGGTGCCGCAGCATCCCTACCTGTTCGACGAATCGGTCGCCGATAACATCCGGCTCGCGCGCCCGAACGCGTCGATGGAAGAGGTGATTCGCGCGGCGCAGCGCGCGTGCGCCGACGATGGCATCGTAACCCTGGGGCAGAGCGCGAATGAATTCGTCGGCGAGCGCGGCGCGCGGCTGAGCGCGGGGCAGGCGCAGCGCATCGCGCTTGCTCGCGCGTTCCTCAAAGACGCGCCGTTCCTGATTCTGGACGAGCCAACATCGAACCTCGACGTGGAAGTGGAAGCGCAGATTCGGGACGCGATGGAGCGGCTGATGCGCGATCGGACCGCGCTGATCGTGACGCATCGACTGAACACGGCGGCGCGCGCGGACCAGATCGTCGTTCTCGAACATGGTCGCGTCGCTGAAACCGGAACGCACGCCGAGTTGATGCAACAACGCGGTGGGTATTATCGGCTGGTCGTCGCGGGAGGCGAGGGGCGAGGGGCGAAAGGCGCGGAGCGAGAGGCGAAAGGCGCGGGGCGAGAGGCGTGGGGCGAAGATCAGCCGGGCAACATGGTTCGCGCAATCGGAAATCGCAATTCAGCAATCGCCAATCACGTCACTCACCCCTTGTCACTCGTCACGTTTCTTCGTCTCCTTCAGATCGCTTCACCCTTCAAATGGTGGATCGCGCTCGCCGCGCTGCTCGGCGCGCTGACGATTGGCAGCAGCATCGGACTGATGGCGACCTCGGCGTTCATCATCGCCAGTGCGGCGCGGCATCCATCGGTCGCCGATCTCGACGTGGCGATTGTCGGTGTGCGATTCTTTGGCATCGCGCGCGGCGTGTTTCGTTATCTCGAACGCTACGTCTCGCACTATGTCAATTTCAGCCTGCTCGCGCGCTTGCGCGTGTGGTTCTACTCTGCCATCGAGCCGCTTGCGCCCGCGCGTCTGGCGCAATTTCGCAGCGGCGATTTGCTCAGCCGCATCGTCGGCGACATCGAGACGCTGCAAAATTTCTACGTGCGCGTGCTCGCGCCGCCGCTTGTCGCGCTGGCGATCGCGGCATTTATGTTTTTCTTCTTGGCTGGTTTCTCGATTCGCCTCGCGTTCGTCATCCTCGCGTACATGTTCTTGGTGGGCGTCGCGCTGCCGGCGGTGGCGCGCTGGACCAGCCGCGGCGCGAATCGGCGGTTGATCGCGACGCGTGCGGAGCTGACCACGCAGTTGGTCGATGGGATTCAAGGTAGCGCCGATTTGATCACGTTCGGGCGCGCGGCGGATCGGTCCGCGCGCGTCGCCAGGCAGAGCCGCGCGTTGGCGCTGTCCCAGGCGCGGATGGCGTCGATCACCGGCGCGCACGACGCGGCGGGCAGCGCGTTGACGCACCTGGCGACGTGGTCGACGCTGGTGATCGCGATTCCACTGGTCGCGAGTGGAAAATTGAGCGGCGTCTATCTGCCGGTACTCGCGCTAGCGGTGTGGGCAAGTTTTGAGGGCGCGCTCGCCCTGCCGCTCGCGTTTCAGTACCTTGAAGGCAATCTACAAGCGGCGCGGCGGCTATTTGAGATTGCGGACGAAGGACGAACGGCGACCGACGGACGACGGATGACCGAGGACGGAAGGCTGACGGCAATCAACCTCCGTCCTCCATCCTCCGTCTTCAGTCAGTCTTCGATAAGTGTGCAGTGCCTAAGCTTCCGCTACGCGCCGGACGAGCCGCTCGCGCTCGACCACGTCAGTTTCGATCTGCGCGCTGGCGCACGTCTGGCGATTGTCGGTCCAAGCGGCGCGGGCAAATCGACTATCGTCAATTTGTTGCTGCGCTTCTGGGACGCGGAACCCGGCAGCATCTGCGTCGATCGCCGCGACTTGCTCGACTATGCGCCGGAAGACGCGCGGCGGCTTTTCGCCGTCGTGGCGCAGCCAACGCATCTGTTCAACGCGTCGGTCCGCGACAATCTACTGCTCGCGCGCGCTGACGCAAGCGAGCAACAAATGATCGAGGCGGCGCAGCAGGCGCAGATTCACGATTTCATCGCGGCGCTGCCGCAGGGATACGATACGCTGGTGGGCGAGCAAGGTTGGCGGCTGAGCGGCGGCGAACGCCAGCGGCTGGCGATTGCCCGCGCGCTGCTCAAGGTCGCTAGACCCCGCGACCCATGCAGGGACGCGTCCATCCTCCTGCTCGACGAGCCGACCGCGAACCTTGACGCGCTGACCGAGCGCGCGGTGTTGCGCGCGCTTGGCGCGTTGATGGCGCGGAAGACGACGCTGATGATTACGCATCGACTGGTTGGGCTGGAGCAATTCGACGAGATTATCGTGCTGCGCGCCGGACGCATCGTCGAGCGCGGCGCGCCGGCAGACCTGATGCGGCGCGACGGTTGGTATCGGCGGATGTGGGATTTGCAAAATCAGTCGTTCGTTCTGGAAGGAGAGACCGTATGATATCGATCAGCCGCGAGACCGATTACGCGTGCCGCGTGATCCTGCACTTGGGGATGCTGCCGGTGGGTCAGCGCGTGACCGCGCAAGAGATTGCCCGGCAGCGAATCGTGCCGCGCGCGCTGATCCGTCGCGTGGTCACGCGGCTCGGCGCGGCGAAGTTGGTGACGACGACGCGCGGGAGCGGCGGCGGGCTTGCGCTCGCGCGCCCGGCGAGTGAAATCAGTTTGCGTGATGTCGTGGAGGCGATGGAAGGCGCGATCGCGCTGAATACGTGCGTGATCTATCCGCGCGAGTGTCCACTCGTCAAGGCGTGTCCGGTGCATGAAGCGTGGACGAACGCGCGCGTTGCGTTAGTGCGCGAACTGAGCCAAGCCACTTTCGATAAACTTGCCGCGCGTGGGCAGATGCTCGGAGCGTAGAATCCGCCGGCGGTTTTCCAGCCATTGACATTAGAACTGATGTTCCTTATAATATAGTCGATGGATGTTCAGCAGAAGCTCGATGTGCTCGGTTCGGCAGCGCAAGCCGATCTTGCGTGCGGCAAGTGCGGCGAGGGTCAGACGCGGGTAAAGGACGACATCGGACGCTGGATTTATCCGGCGGTGCGTCAGGATGGACGCACGGTCAAGATGCTCAAGGTCTTGCAGACGAACGCGTGCGAGAAGGATTGCTTTTACTGCGCGACGCGGCGCGGACGCGACATCCGCCGCACGACGTTCCAGCCGGACGAACTCGCCTCCACGTTCGATCAGATTCACCGCGCGAATCTCGCGGAGGCGATTTTCATTTCCAGTGGCGTCGCCGGCGGCGGCACGCGGACGATGGAACGAATGCTGGCAACCGCGGAACTGCTGCGCGGCAAGTACGCTTTTCGCGGCTATTTGCATTTGAAGCTGATGCCCGGCGCGGAGCCGTCAGCAATCGAGCGGGCGCTGCAACTCGCCGACCGCGTGTCGGTGAATCTCGAAGCGCCGTCGTCGGAGCATCTCGCCAAGCTTTCATCGACGAAACGCTACGCCGAAGAACTGCTCGCGCCGCTCCACATCGCGCGCAAGTTGATCGATAACCAACCGGCGCTGGCGAAGAAATCGATGACGACGCAGTTTGTCGTCGGCGCGGCGGGCGAGCAGGACCGCGAGATCCTCGCGCGCACGGCGCAGTTGTATCGCGACCTCGCGCTCGCGCGAGTGTATTACTCGGCATTCCAGCCGGTCGAGAATACGCCGCTGGACGGTCACGCGCCCACGCCGTTGATCCGCGAGCATCGGCTTTATCAAACCGATTTTCTCTTTCGCCAGTACGGGTTCACCTTTGATGATCTGGTTTTCGACGCGCGCGGTAATCTGTCCGTCGAATCCGATCCCAAAACAGTCTGGGCGATCCATCACCCCGAATTCTTCCCGGTCGAATTGAATCGCGCGAGCAAAGAACAATTGCTGCGCGTCCCCGGCATTGGTCTTCTTTCCGCCGCGCGAATTACGCAGTCGCGACGCGCGAACAAGTTTCTCTCCATCGAGCAACTGGCGCGCGTCGGCGCGGACGCCCAGCGCGCCGCGCCATTCATCCTGCTGAACGGTCGTCAACCCGCGCGGCAACTGGCGCTGTTCTGACCCCCACCCCTGCCCCCCGTTCGCAAAACCGGCGAACAAGGGAGGGAGTACCGCACTTTGACCACCCTTTGACTCGATTTGGACTTGTAACCGCTATACTGCTTCAATAAGGGCAGCGCTTTGCCTTTGGTTTTTCGCGCTCTCTGGAGAAAGTAGGAGCAAGCGACGCGGCTTAGTTGACTTGATCTCGACCGACACGCGTCGGACGGTTGCCCGCGCGCGTACGGTCGAGTTTTGTCTTTGATTCACGCACTTGCATTTGGGGAGGCATAAGATGCGGTCATCAGATTTGCGGACGGTGCCATTGGCGGCGGCGTTGCAGCCCGCCGAAGACGATCCCATCGCGGTGGCTGAACAGCGCGCCCAGATCGACGCGATCATCGCCGAGTATTCGGTCAAGCCCGGCTCGACGATGGTGATCCTCAACGAGATTCAATCGCAAATCGGACACGTTTCCAAGCCGATGCAGAATTACATCGCGGAGAAATTGCGCGTGCCGCTGAAAGACGTTTACGGCGTTATCACGTTTTATTCCTTTTTCACGATGAAGCCACGCGGCAAGCACCGCATCGCGTTCTGTCTCGGTACCGCGTGCTACGTCGGCGGCGCGGAGATGTTGATCGAAAAGGCGGAGCAAATCCTGGGCGTGAAATTGGGCGAGACGACGCCCGATAAAAAATTCACGCTCGAACCATGTCGCTGTCTCGGCGCGTGCTCGCAAGCGCCAGCGGTGATGATCGACAGCAATCTGCATGGGCGCAACGCGCCAGATCGATTGATCACGGTGCTGCGCAAGTACGAAAAGATTGAGAATCGGTAGGGGCGACCCGATGGCGTCGCCCAGGGCAACCATGACTGTGGCGAAGTGCGCCACAGCCAGGTCGCCCATACGCACTCAACGTGAGGAATAATCCATGCCCGTCCAAACATTAGACGACCTCAAGACGATAAAAGAGCAGTCGCTCGTCAAGCGCGCCGCGCGGCTCGCGAACGCGCCGGCGACGAAACAGGAATCGGAGATTCGTCCGCCCACGCCGAAAGAAGTGCGCGTGATTCTCGCGCGCTGCGGCGTGATCGACCCGGAGGACATCAACGATTACATCGCGGAGGATGGGTACGTCGCGCTGACGAAAGCGCTGACGGCGATGACGCCGCGGCAGGTGATCGACGAGGTGTTGAAATCCGGCTTGCGCGGACGCGGCGGCGCGGGTTTTCCCGCCGGCAAAAAATGGGAATTCGCGGCAGGACAAAAATCGGACGACAAGTACATGATCTGCAATGCGGACGAGGGCGACCCCGGCGCGTTTATGAATCGTAGCGTCTTGGAGAACGATCCGCACTCCGTGCTCGAAGGGATGATTATCGCCGGCTATTCGTTCGGCGCGCATCAAGGTTACGTCTATTGCCGCGCCGAGTATCCGATCGCGGTCAAGCGGATGCGGCTCGCCATCGAGCAAGCGCGCGCGCTGGGCTTTCTCGGCAAAAATATTTTAGGTACGGGATTTAATTTCGACGTCGAGTTGCGGATGGGCGCGGGCGCGTTCGTGTGCGGCGAAGAGACCGCGCTGATGGCGTCGATCGAAGGCAAGCGCGGCGAGCCGCGGCCGCGACCACCGTTTCCCGCGGTCGCCGGCTTGTGGGGCAAGCCGACGATCATCAACAATGTCGAGACGCTGGCGAACGTGGGCAACATCATTCGCAATGGCGCGGAATGGTTCATGCAGTTCGGTAACGAAAAGAACAAGGGGACGAAGACGTTCACGCTGGCGGGCGATGTGGTACGCACCGGGTTGATCGAAGTGCCGCTGGGAATTTCGCTGGGTGAGGTGGTGTACGAAATCGCCGGCGGCATCAAGGACGGCAAAAAATTCAAGGCGATTCAAACCGGCGGCCCGATGGGCGGCTGCATCCCAGAACATCTGCTGGAAACGCCGATGGATTACGAATCGCTCGGCGCGGTCTGATCGATCATGGGTTCGGGCGGCTTGGTCGTGATGGACGAAGGCACGTGCATGGTCGACATCGCGCGGTTCTTTATGGATTTCATTCAGGACGAAAGCTGCGGCAAGTGCGTACCGTGCCGCATCGGGACACGGCG
>DAIDTM010000257.1 GCA_027457205.1 Anaerolineae bacterium
CCGATGCCGGAACTCGCGCGCGTGCTCGGCGGTGGCATCGTGCCGGGATCGCTCGTGTTGATCGGCGGTGAGCCGGGGAAAGGAAAGTCGACATTGCTATTGCAAATGGCGGCGACGCTCGCGCAATCGAGCGGCACGGTGCTCTACATCTCCGGCGAAGAGTCGGTGCAGCAGATGAAGATGCGCGCGGAGCGATTGGCATTGAAACCCGACGCGCTGTACCTCTTAACCGAAACCAACCTCGAAGAGATCATCGCGCACATTGAGCGGCTCCATCCCAAGATCGTCGTCGTCGATTCGGTGCAGACGGTCTACCTCGAAGAGCTGAGCAGCGCGGCAGGCAGCATCTCGCAAGTACGTGAATCCGCGGCGCGGCTGACGCGCGTCGCCAAAGAAACCGGCGTCGCGATCTTCCTCGTCGGTCACGTGACCAAGTCCGGCGCGATTGCCGGTCCGCGCGTGCTGGAACACATCGTCGATACGGTGCTCTACTTGGAAGGCGAGCGCTTTCACGCGTACCGCCTGCTCCGCTCGGTCAAGAACCGCTTCGGCGCGACGAGCGAGGTCGGCGTATTTGAAATGACGCAGGAAGGCATGGTCGAGGTCGATAACCCATCCAGCGCGTTTCTCGCCGAGCGCGCGCCGCACCGCGAACGGTTTCGATATGGGACGCTTGCTGCTGCTCACTGCGGTGTTGTCGCAGCGCGTCGGGCTGAAGTTGTCGATGCAAGACGTATTCGTCAACGTGGTCGGTGGATTGAAAATCGCGGAACCCGCCGCCGACTTGACGGTCGCGCTTGCGATCGCATCGTCCTTCCGCAATCAGCCGGTCGCCGAAGACCTGGTCGTGATCGGCGAAGTCGGCTTGAGCGGCGAGTTGCGTACGGTCGCGCAGGCGCAGCGGCGTTTGATCGAAGCCGCGCGGCTTGGGTTCAAGCGCGCGGTCGTGCCGCACACGCTCGCGCGGCTGAAGGACAAGCCGGACGGCATCGAGTTGATCGGCGCGCGGACGCTGGCGCAGGCGATGGAGTTTGCGCTGGTCAGATGACCGTGTTCAGTATCCAGTATTCAGTAAACAGATGTCAGTTTGAATACTGATTACGGATCACTGATTACTGAAAACCGGAAACGCGTCGTTGACATTTGCAATGTCCTGTGCTAAGATGTGGCTGTTCGATACGGAATCATCCAAATCTATCATCCCTGGTCGCCCAACTGCATAATCGTGTTACCGAACTTGCCCGGAGACTCAACTAACTGAACTGCACTTTTTTTCGCAGCGGTGACGCTGCCGCAAGATTTTCAGCTATCTTTTGATTTTTCCTTGTTGAGTGTACCTCGGGCGGTGCACTCTTTTTTTGCGGACGGGCGCCAGGAGGAGGCATTGATGACGATCGAGTTTCTCCTCCGTCTTATCGGAATGGTGGTCTTTTCGGCGCTGGGATGGCGGATCGGCGACGCGTTGGGCGCCGGCGCAGAGAACCAGATCCGTTACGTGATCGTGCTCGCGCTCGCCGGTGCCGCGCTCGGGCTGCTGATTACTCCGTGGGTCACGATTCGCCCGTACCTCTGGGCGCGTAAAACGATCCGCCAGATTCCGGCGCAACAACTCCTCGCCGCGACCATTGGCTTGATCATCGGCTTGATTATTGCCGCGCTAACGTCGTTCCCCTTGTCGCTGCTGCCGGAACCGTGGCGCTCGGTGCTCCCCTTCGTCTCCCTCGTCCTCTTCGGCTATCTGGGCGCGTGGATCATGGTGATGCGCGAGCGCGACATCTTTGCGATCTTCGGCGGACGCTTCGCGCGTGAAGGCGCGGCGCGCGGCGCGCCGACGGACAAGGCAGTACTGCTCGACACGAGCGTCATCATCGACGGACGCATTGCAGACATTTCGCACACCGGCTTTATCGACGGCACGATGATGATTCCGCGTTTCGTACTGGCGGAACTACAGCACATTGCCGATTCGCCCGACGCGCTGCGGCGCAACCGCGGGCGGCGCGGGTTGGACATTTTGAACAAGCTGCAAAAAGAATCGATCGTGCCGATCCGTATCACCGATCTCGACGTAGAAGACGTGCACGAGGTCGACGATAAG
>DAIDTM010000258.1 GCA_027457205.1 Anaerolineae bacterium
AATCGGTACAGCTGCAAACATGCAATGGTTTCTCGTTTAGCTTGGTCATGGTTTGATCCTGGGATAGGTGAATCCGAATAGCAACACCATCCTATCACAGATAAATCAAATTGACCAAGTTATTTCTGGACAATGCCTAAGATACGCGAGGAGGCAAGGAAATCCATGTCTGTTCCCAGTTTCGACAGGGCGCGGAATTATCTGATCATGGCTGATGAGCAAATGAAACGAGCGACTGAAGAGCAGAAGGACGATTTCCGCGATGCGCGTTATCGGCTCGCGTTCGATCTGCTGTTCGATGCCGTCCGTTACGCGGCGATGACATTCCTGGTGTTGGACGAAGAAACGCGTTGGAACGAACTCCCCAAGAAATTGCCCGCACCATTCAGCAAGCGTTTCCGCGAGTTCATCAGTTTCTTGCATGTCCAATTCAAATGTCAGGGCACTTTTCCCAGAGACCGCGTGGACGAGACGTTCCAAGAATGGCGCGACAAGGTGACCACGGTCATTGACGACCTTGCCGCGCGATCACATCCCGCCGAGGACAAATAGCAGTTGCGCCAACCCACTCTTATTCTCATCCTCCTCGCCTACGCTCTCCTCGCCGCGCTGTACGCGGTCTATACGCCTAAATGGCAGGCGCCGGACGAGCCCGCGCACTTCAACTACATTCGCGCCATTGGCGACACCGGCGCGCTGCCGGTGTTACAGCACGGCGACTACGATCAGAATTATCTTGAGCAGATCAAAGCCGCCAAATTCCCGGCGTCGATGTCGATTGACGCGATTCGTTACGAATCGTACCAGCCGCCGTTGTACTATTTAGCCGCGACGCCAGTCTACCTCGCCGCGCGCGCGGGCGGAGTGGACGCGGAGGTGCTCGCGCTGCGGCTGTTCGGCGTCGCGCTGGGCGCGCTGCTGCTGCTGATCGCGTGCGCGGTCGTGCGCGAGGTGTTTCCGGACGACCCGTGGCTCGCGCTTGTCTCCGTCGGCGCGATCGCGACCGTGCCGATGTACCTCGCGGTCAGCGCATCAGTCACCAACGACATTGCCGCGGTGCTCGTGCTTGCGCTGATTCTTTTGCTCGCGGTCAAGCGCGTCAAGAATACGGTGAGTGACAAACGTTTTGTGATTCTCTGCGGCATTCTGTTCGGCGCGGCGCTGCTAACCAAGTCAACGGCGTATACGCCGGGCGCGCTGGTGCTGGTTGGCGCGGAAGTGGCGAGTGGCGCGTGGCGCGTGGCGAGAACTCGGTGGCTCACTGGTTTGGTATCGCTCTTCGCAATCGCGGCATTGATTTCTGCGCCGATGTTCATCCGCAACATGCTCACTTACGGCGTCACCGATTTTCTCGGCTTGGCGCGGCACAACGCGGTGGTGCTGGGTCAGCCAACCACGGCGGAAATGATCGCCCAGTACGGGTTAAATCATATCCTGTTCGACTATTTCGCGGTGACGTTCAAATCGTTCTGGGCGCAGTTCGGCTGGATGGGCGTGCTCGTCAACGACCGCATCTACGTTGTGCTGATGGTGCTATCGGGCGCAGCCGCCTTTGGGTTCGCGCTGTTCGCGTGGCGCGTGTTGCGCCGCCGCGACGCGCTCGCCGCGACGCAGTGGTGGGGCATGGGACTGCTCGCGGTCACGCTGGTCGCGTCGGTTGCCGACTATATCGGCTACAATTTCGAGTTCTTCCAGTTGCAGGGACGCTATCTGTTTCCCGCGATCATACCGATCGCACTGTTCGGCGTAATCGGCTTGCGCGAAATCTTGGCGCGCGAGTATCACCGCGTCTTCTTCGTGCTGCTTTACCTCGCACTGCTCGCGCTGGACGTCGCGTCGTTATTCCTGTTTATCGTGCCGCAACTGCGAATTACGAATTAAAAATTGCGAATTACCACTCACCGATTCACCTGGAGTTCAAGATGGGCTTTCTGGACCGCATCAGATCATCCTTCACCCCACAAGCTGCTGGCGATTCCAACGCGCTGTGGCTCTACGTGCGCTGCGCGCGTTGCGGCGCGCCGCTCGCGGTCCGCGTCGATCTGCGTAACGAACCGAGCGTCGATTATGACAATGGCGGCTATGTCTTGCACAAGGAAATGATGGATAGCAAATGTTTTACGCTGATGCGCGCGGTGGTACGTTTCGATGACCAGCACAACGTGACGGAGCGGAAAATCGACAAGGGCGAGTTCATCACGAAGGAAGAGTACGAGAAGATCACAAATGGAAAATGACAAATGACTATTGAGGATTACTATCCTCTTCGGCTTAGAGCAGTGCTCAAGGACAAAGTCTGGGGCGGCAGAAATCTGGAGCGGCTCCTGGGCAAGTCGCTGCCTCCCGGCGCGCTCATCGGCGAGACGTGGGAGGCGTGGGAAGGTTGCATCGTCGAAAACGGCGCGCACGCCGGGCAAACGTTGCAACAGTTGATCGATCAAGAGGCAGACGCGGTCCTCGGTTCAGCCGTGAGCCAGTCGAAAAGGTTTCCGCTTCTTTTCAAGTTCATCGACGCGCGAGACGATTTGTCGGTACAGGTGCACCCCAATGACACTCAGGCGCTCACGATGGAAGGGCAGCCGTTTGGCAAAACGGAAGCGTGGTACATTTTGGATGCCGAGCCAGACGCGAAACTCATCCTGGGTTTCCGGCGCGAAGTGACACCGGAGCAAGCCGTCGCTGGCTTGCAAAACAAGAACCTGGTCGACCTGCTCTCCTTCGTGCCTGTGCAGCGCGGCGATGTCGTGTTCGTCCCGGCGGGGACCGTCCACGCGATCGGCAAAGGCATCGTGCTCGCCGAGATTCAGGAGAACTCGGACATTACGTATCGGCTGTACGATTGGGACCGGCAGGGCAAGGGACGCGAACTGCATATTGATCAATCGCTGCGCGTCTTTTCCGGGCGGCGCGTCGAATCGCCCAAAATTCCGCCGCTCGTGCTGCATCGCGCGCAATTCGACGAGCGCTTTCTGGTCGCGTGCCGATACTTTGCGCTAACGCTCTGCGAGATCGACCGGCGTGTGGAGGGCGAGGCGACGAACGACAAGTTTCAAATTCTGTCGATGATCGACGGCGCGGCGGAAATTTATTTCGGACCGAAATTCGCGTCGAGCGTCTCAGCAGAACAGGGACAGACGCTCTTGCTGCCCGCGCGTCTCGGCGCGTATGCCGTGCTGCCGGCAAGACCGTGCAAAATATTGCGCGCGTTCGTGCCGGATTTGCGCGCAGAGGTCGTCGCGCCGCTCCGTCAAGCCGGCTATGATGCGACGACCATCGCATGGCTGGGCGGATCAACCGCCGAACACAATGACCTCTTGCGGCTTGTGTGATGCGTCAGCTACGAACAGGCAACCCCTCGGTGATCGTTTCAGAGAGGTTGTTATTTTTTATTTCAAATATTTAATAAAACGGTCAATATATTTTCAAACACTTGACAAATATTGAAAATTGTAGTAAAATCTTTTGCGAATAGATGAAAGGATTTGCCAGATGAACTCAATTTTTGGGAAATGCCCTGTGTGTGGAGAGGAATTGATCGTCACGCGACTTGAATGCCGTTCCTGCGGGACAGACATTGGCGGGCAATTCACCATCGGTCGGCTGGCGCGACTGGACTCGGAGCAAATGCAGTTCGTCGAGACATTCATCAGGAATCGCGGCAACGCTTATAAAGTGGGCGAGGAACTGGAAATGCCGTACTAAGCCGTGCGCACGCGTCTGACCGAAGTGATTCGCGCGATGGGCTACGAGCCAGGAGCCGAACCAAAGGACGAAACGCCAATCGCGGTGTCGCCCGAAAAGCGCAAAACGATTTTGGACGACTTGGCGCGCGGCAAGATCACCGCAGAGGACGCGGTGAAATTTCTGCAAGGCGAGTAAAAGGAGCCGACTGTGGTGGCGCAAACGGCAAGTCAATCCGCCTCCAATTTTCGCGGCGCGCGTTTGTTCGAGCCAGCGCGAGATTTTGGCGCGGTGGCGCACCTGCTCGAAGAGTCCTTCCGCCCCGATCACAATTTTCCATTCTCGAACATTCCCCTCCTCCGCGAGTTCGGAATATTCCTGTGGACGCTGAGCTACGCGCCAGGATTTCCGGAGATGACGACCGGGTTTGTGTGGATCGAGAACGGACAGATCGTTGGAAACGCCACACTGACGCCTGACGAAGGGCGCTTGGACCGTTATATGATTACCAACGTCGCCGTCAAGCCGAGTTTTCGCCGGCAGGGCATCGCGCGCGCGCTGATGCAAGAGTCGATCCATCATCTGCGCGAGTTGAACGTCAAGACCGCGCTGCTCAACGTTCGACCGAATAATCCTGGCGCGGTGAAACTTTATCGCGACCTGGGATTCGCCGAAGTCGAGACGCGCGGCGAGTGGACGCGTCCAACCTCGCACAGCGCGCCGCCGCGGGTATGGCACGCGATCGTGTTGCGTCCGCTGCGCGAAGCCGACCACCGCGCCGTCGTCGATCTGGTCCATGCCGCGACGCCGGTCACTGTGCAGCGGTATCGTCCGGCGCGGAACGAATTTGGTATTCCCTGGGACGACCGGCTGGCGGAAACGGTTGGCGATTTCCTGATGGGGCAGACAACGCGGCGATGGGCGTTAGACTTGGACGGTCGGCTTGCCGCGCTGCTGCTGGTGCGCGCACAGCGGCTCGCGTCGCCGCATTATGTGTCTGCGGCAGCACATCCGGATTTTCGCGGACGCGTGGAAGACGATCTTGCCGCGTTCGCGTTGCGCGAGTTGGCGCGTTATCCCGCGCGCGAGATTCGCGCCTTTGCGACGAGCACGCACCCGGAATGGCTTGCGGCGCTAGAACAGAATGGATTCCAAATGCAGAACGCGCTGACGCTGATGGCGCTGGCGCTGTGATGGCGGAGGTTTTATCGATGGATAATTCAGACACACTCGGAATTCTGAAACAACTCGAACGCGGCGAGATCGATGCGGACGAGGCAGACACGCAGCTACGCACGCCTCCGGCGGTCGAGCGCAGCGACGACGCGGATTCGCTGGCGACGGACGCGCCGCGCTGGGTGCAGCGGCTGTGGGTTTATCCGCTCGTCGCGGGCTTGCTGCTCGTCGGTTTGGGCGCGTGGATCATCGTCGCCACCGTTCACGCGAACATTTTGTGGTGGCTGCTCGGATTGCCGATCGTACTGATCGGCTCGCTGGTGCTGGCAGTCGCCGCGAGCGCGCGGTCGGGGCACTGGCTGTACGTCAACATCAAAGACGCGGAAAAGCGCAACATTCGCTTCGGCATCCCGATGCCGCTCGGCTTGGCGCGCGCGGCGTTGTGGGTCGCGCGGTGGTTTGTGCCCACGGCAAGTTTCCGCGTGGGACAGAATCGGATGCTGTTCGACGATTGGGACGACGTGAACGCGATCCTGGACGCGTTTGAGCAGGAACTGAATAAACACCACGGCATTACCGTCGATGTCGATGACGACGACGAACGAGTTCGCGTTTATATTGTCTGAGTTGAAAATAGGAGGCGCAAAATGGCAACCCCGGAAGAACGAATGCAAATCTTGAAAATGATTGAATCGAAACAGATCACGGCAGAAGAAGGCGCAAAACTGCTTGCCGCGCTCGGCGAAAAGGATCGCGACTCGGCTGCGCCGCAGCCCTCGCCGTCCACGAGCGGCAAGTGGTTCCGCGTTCGCGTCACGGACATGAAGAGCGGACGGCGCAAAGTCAACGTAAACATCCCGCTCGGCTTGGTCGACGTCGGTTTGAAGATGGGCGCCAAGTTCGCGCCCGCCGGCTTGGAAGGATTGGATATGAATCAGATCCTGACCGCGCTCAAGAACGGCGGCGAAGGCAAAGTTGTCGATGTGGAAGACGAAGAAGACGGCGAACACGTCGAGGTCTTTATCGAATGACTGGCGCGAAGTATCATTCCGATGGTCGTAGGAGGAGTATGATATGAGTCAGAGATTCAACGTGTCTGAAAATGTGCGCGTGGAGATTCGCGGCTGCCGCGACCGCGTCACGGTCGCTGGCTGGGACGACGCGCGGACGGTCGCCGTGGATGGCGCGGCGCGCCAGGACGGTGACTCGATCATTATCGAAAACACCCGCCGGGTTAGCGTGCGCATGCCACGTGCAGCGTTGGTGACAATGACCCACTGCGAAGCGGCTGTGGCGGTACGCGACATTGCCGGCCGCGTCGAGCTCGCCGACATTGACGGCGACGTGGTGCTGAGCGATCTCACCGGCGAAACGCTCGTGCGAGAACTGGAAGGCGATCTTTCCGCGCGAAATATTGCCACGCTGAAAGGCGAAGGCGCGTGGGACGGCGATGTGTCCGCGCGCGGGGTGAAGCAGATCGAGGCGAACACGATCAATGGCGACGTAAGCATCCGCGCGATCGACGGCGGTATGAAGATCGCGCACGTGGAAGGTGACCTGATCGTTTCAGGAATTCGCGGCGCGGTGGACGCGCCCGACGTCGAAGGCGACGCGGTGATTTCGCTCGATGCAGTCGCCGCCGTGAATTTGCGCGCGGACGGCGATGTGGTGCTCAATCTTCCATCGGACGCGAACGCGGAACTGGAATTGGACACGCCGCGCGGCGAGCTGGTCATCCGTACGGCGATCAAAACCGCCGACCGCGACGAGAACCACTTGCGCGGCACGCTTGGAACCGGCGGTCCCAGGATCAAAGCGGAATCGACGCGCGGCGATCTGATCCTGCGCGCACGCGGAGAGTATGAAGAGTACGCGGCGTACGCCGCGTATGCGGATTACGCCAAGTATGCCGGCGGTATGGGGCGTCAGATCGCCGAGCAAGTCAGAGAATCGGTTGAACAGTAGCTCAACGAGTCCGGCATTCGCCATCACGGGAAATATCACCATTTTGGATTCCGGTTTCACGAACGCGACCGTGACAACGCGGCGCGCGAAGAGCACGCGCCGGACCAGCCGCGCTGACCCGCGGCGGGAACGCCGGAGCGCCAAGCGATCCTCGACGCGATTGCGCGCGGAGAGTTGAGCGTGGACGACGCGATCAAGAAACTGACCGGCGAAGAATGAAAAGACCTGGAAGGTTCGCATAAACCTTCCAGGTCTCTCTAAGAGCCCGTCTGAAAAGTTCCAAATCTCTCGCAAAGACGCCAAGGCGCAAAGGATTGGATAAAAACCTCTTGGCGACTTGGCGGCTTGGCGTGAGTTTTACGACAGGTTCTAAGGAGACCCCATGCGGAATATTCTAATCCGCCTCATCATCAACGCGGTTGCGCTCTACGCCGCGACCCAGGTAGGAATTACCGGTTTGTCTTTCAATGGCGACTGGAAGACCATCGTGATTGCCGCCTTTATCTTCGGTTTGGTCAACGCGCTGGTGCGTCCGCTATTGACCCTGCTCACCTGCCCTTTGTTGATCCTCACGCTTGGCTTGTTTACGCTCATCATCAACGCACTGATGCTCGCGCTGACGGGTTGGATCGCGGCGTACTTCCACCTCGGCTTTGTCGTGGATGGGTTCTGGGCGGCTTTTCTGGGTGCGCTCGTGGTGAGCATCGTCAGTTTCATCCTGACGCTGCTCCTCCACGAGGATGACAACTCGCATCACCACCAGAGAAGATAATGAGCGCCGTTCTTGCACCGCGGATGGCGAATCGCCGCGTCCCGATCTTGGCGTTGTTCACCGCCAACGCCATCTCGATGACCGGGAACGTGCTCGCCCTCATCGCCATTCCGTGGTTCGTACTGCAAACGACCGGCAGCGCAGTCCAGACCGGGATCACCGGCTTTTTCACCGTTCTGCCGGTCGTTATCGCCGCGTTCCTGGGCGGCGGTCTCGTCGACCGGCTCGGCTACAAACGCGCGAGCATCCTCGCCGATATTACGAGCGGCGTCGCGATCGCGCTGATTCCGCTGCTCAATCACACGGTCGGACTCGCGTTCTGGCAGCTGCTCGTCTTGGTGTTCATCGGCAATTTGCTCGATGCGCCCGGCACCACCGCGCGCGAGTCGATCATTCCCGATCTCGCCGACCTCGCCGGGATGCGGCTGGAGCGCGCGAGTGCGGCGATCCAGGCGGTTGAGCGCGGCTCGCGCCTGCTGGGCGCGCCGCTCGCCGGCTTACTGATGGCTTTCACTGATCCGAGCAATGTACTTTGGATTGACGTCGCGACCTTTTTCGCCTCCGCCGCGCTGGTGGCTGCCGCCGTCCCGCGCGCCACCCTCAAAGACCAATTGGCGAAATCGACAAAATATCTCGTCGAATTGCTGGACGGCTTGAAATTCATTTGGCACGACCGGTTGATGCTGGCGATTGTTCTCACCGTGATGGTGACGAATCTTCTCGACGCGCCCAGCGGCTCGGTTCTCCTGCCCGTCTTCGTCAAACAGCAATTCGGGACCGCGCTCGACCTCGGATTGATCTTCGCCGCGCTGGGCGGCGGATCGCTCTTGGGCGCGATCGTGTTCGGCGCGATCGGTCACCGGCTGCCGCGCCGTATGACTTTTGCGCTGATGTTTGTCATCGTCGGATTGCGGTTCTGGGTGCTCGCCGCGTTTCCTGGTTTATCGATCATTCTGGTCGCGATGTTCATCGCCGGCATCGCGTCGGGTCCGCTCAATCCGATCATCAGCACGATTGGGTACGAGCGCACGCCGGCGGATATGCGCGGGCGCGTCTTCGGCACGATTACTGCCGGCGCGTACCTGGCGATGCCGCTCGGTATGCTGCTCGCGGGTTTCGTTCTGGCGCAAATCGGCG
>DAIDTM010000259.1 GCA_027457205.1 Anaerolineae bacterium
GCATTTGCAGCGCGGACAGAATCTGGTCTTGCCGCTCGCGCTCAAGTTGGCGAATCTTGAACGAATCTTCGATCTCTTGCTGGCGTCGTTTTTGGTCTTGCTCCAGCATCAGCTGGACTTCGGCTTTGACTTGCCCGGTCGCCTGCTCGACTTGCGAATAGCGCAGCGCCTGACTCTGCACGCGCGCTAGCCGCTCCTCCAGGTCCATCAGACTCTTGTTGAGACTGGACATCTGGGTATATTGCTGGCTCAGCTGATTCGCCAGTTCGGTGATCTGCGTCTTGTCCTTGCGATGCTCTTCATCCAGCCAGTTAAGCATTTGCACGGCGTGGTCAAGGTCCATAGTTCCTCCCCCATTTCTTGGTCGGGGTGATTATAGCATCAGTCGTCTAAAACGTGAAACGCCAGCGCCCAACGTTTACTTCAACCACCCCTTCGCCCGCTCGACCGCGCGCTTCCAGCCGGCATAACCTTCCTCCCGCCGCGCGGCATCCCACTGCGGCTCAAACACGCGGTCGATGCCCCAGTTCTGCCGCAGTTCGTCGAGCGATTTCCAAAAGCCGCTGGCTAGCCCCGCCGCGTACGCCGCGCCGAGCGCAGTCGTCTCGTTGACGATGGGGCGTACCACCTGCGCGCCGAGGATGTCGGCTTGCAATTGCATCAGGAAATTGTTCTTGACCGCGCCGCCGTCCACCTTGAGCGATTTCAACTTGACGCCGGAATCCTTTTCCATCGCTTCGATGACCTCGCGCGTCTGATAGCATTCGGCTTCCAGCGTCGCGCGGACGATGTGCTCGCGCCGGGTGTAGCGCGTCATCCCGACAAGCGTACCGCGCGCGTACATATCCCAATGCGGCGCGAACAAGCCGTTGAACGCCGGCACAAAATAAACCCCGCCGGTGTCTTCGACCGATTGCGCGATGGCTTCCGTCTCCGCGGCGTTGCCGATCAATTTCAAATTGTCGCGCAGCCACTGCACCGCCGCGCCGGCAATCGCAATCGATCCTTCGAGCGCAAATTGGATTTGTAGGGGCGACCCCTTGTGGTCGCCCAATCCCGCCGCGACCGTCGTCAACAGTCCGCTCTTCGACGGCACGATTTCTTTGCCGGTGTTGAGCAGTAAAAAGCAGCAGGTGCCGTAGGTGTTATTTGCCTCGCCCGCGTCGAAACCGACTTGCCCGAAGAGCGCGGCTTGCTGATCGCCGAGGTCGCCGCAGATCGGCACGCGTCCGCCGCACGGACCGGTTGGATCGGTAAAACCGTACAGGTCGCGGTCGGACGACGGGCGCAGTTTCGGCAGCATCGCGCGCGGAATGCCGAACAGATCGAGCAGCTCGTCGTCCCAATCGAGCGTCTTCAAATTCAGCAGCATCGTGCGCGACGCGTTCGTGTAATCGGTAATGTGGACGCCGCCGCGCGCGCCGCCGGTGAGATTCCAGATGACCCAAGAATCGATGTTGCCGAAGAGCGCGTCGCCGCGCTCCGCCGCCGCGCGCAAGCCGGCGACATTGTCGAGCAGCCACTGAATCTTGGGACCAGAAAAATACGTCGCAATTGGCAAGCCGGTTTTCGCGCGAATCATTTCGGCTTTGCCATCGTCGATCAACTTTTGGCAAATCGCCTGCGTGCGCGTGTCCTGCCAGACAATCGCGTGGTAGTACGGTTCGCCGGTCTTGGGGTTCCAGACCACCGTCGTCTCGCGCTGGTTCGTGACGCCGATTGCCGCGAGGTCTTGGGCGCGCACGCTGCCCTTCGCCATCGCGCCGCCAATCGTCGTGCGCGTGCGGTCCCAGATTTCGCCGGCGTCGTGCTCCACCCAGCCGGGCTGCGGATAGATTTGGTGATGTTCTTCATAGTGCGATGCGACGACCGCGCCGGCGTGATCGAAAATCATAAATCGGGTGCCGGTCGTGCCTTGGTCGACTGCCGCGACGTATTCCATAGTCTTCTCCGCGAGCTTTGCCAAAGGGGTGGTTGGGTTGTTGGGTGGTTGGGTGGTTGGATGTTCCTAACCACCGAACCACCCAACCATCTAGCCACCTCGAGTTTGTTTCGAGCGATACACGATATAGATTCCCGCGAGCACGACCAGCCCGCCGATAATCTGTCCGCCGCTAAGCGACTGACCGAGCAGCGGCACGGCGGCAATCGCCGTAATCACCGGCTGCCCGAGCAAGGTGGGCGAGACGATGGACGCGGGCAGATGACCGAGCGCGTAGTTGATGCACAGCCAGCCAAACGTCTGGACCAGCAGCGCGAGCGCGATCAGGTTCAGGTACGTGTTGGCGGAATAGCCAACGAGCGACTGCTGGAAGAGAACGGTCAACGCGAGCAGCGCCAGCGTCGCCACTGCCGCCGAGATCCACCACGACACCAGCGAGCTGAGCGCGTCGCGCGCGCGTTCTGTCGCCAGAAAGAACATCCCGTAGAAAAAGCCAGCGAGCAGACCCAGCGAATCGCCGATGCTGAGCGTGGGATGAATGAGGAAATCTTGACCGAGAATTACCGCTGCGCCGAACATCGCCAGCAACAAGCCGCCCCAAAACATCGGGCGCAATTTTTCCTTGAACAAGACCATCGCGCCGATGCCGACCCACAGCGGCGACGTGTTGCCGAACAGCGTCGCGTTCGCAGCGTTGCCGATGAGGACTGCGGTATTCCACGTCGTGAGGTCGCCGGCGAAGAACAAACCGGCGAGCGCGGCGAAGAGCACGTGGCGCGCCGCGATGGGCGAGTGACGCCGGACTTGGACGCCGAAGGGAATCGCCATCACGATGGACGCAATCGCCATCCGATAAAAACCGCTCACCGCGCCCGGCGCGTTTGCCTATTTGACGAAGATCGCGGACAAGCCGATGCCGGCAAGTCCGAAGAAGAGCGCGAAGTAAGGGAGGAGGGCGGTGTTGTGAGTACGGGAGTGTGGGAGTGGAGGCGCGACGATTTGTTCTTCCGTCAACGCGCCACCTTGTCAATCTCTTTCACTGCTTCCACCAACTGGTCTAGGATTTCCTTCAGTGCGGGCGGCAGACCCGGCGGAACTGCCGGCACCGGCTTGCCGGATGCAACGTCCTGCAACAGCGCGCCGACCGCGCCCAACGGCGGCGGCGCGGCGACGAGTTGCGCCAGCACCTCCGCCGCGTCCGGGCGCAACGCCACGCGACTTGCCCGCGCCTGATACGCCGCCTGCGCGAGCGCGAGAATCAACTGGGCAAGTTGCTCCCCGCCTCCCGCCTCTCGCCCCTCGCCTCTCCTCAACCGCTCCAACTCCTTCACCTTCGCCTCGTATTTTGCCTGCCACTGCGCGGCGGCATCCGCGTCTCCCCGCGCGCGGGCGATGTTGGCGAGGTTGCCATAGTCTTTGTAGACGTCCGGCAGATTGAGCGATTCGCGGATTTGCAGAGCTTGGAGCGCGTGCTTTTCCGCTTGGTCGAGGTCACCGAGCATTTGGTACAAAAGCCCCAACTGACTGTATGATGACGCTGCTGCAAACTGGTCTTGCCTCTCCAATTTGATTGCCAAACTCTCCTGCACCGACGCGACCGCTTTTTGCAGGAACGCCGCGCGCGTCGCGGGTTCTTTTGCCTGTTCCGCGCGCGTTTGGTAGAGGATGCCGACGTTCTGTGCGTTCGCGGCAAGTTGTGCGCGGTCATTCAGCTGCAGTGCCAGTTCGCGACTTCGCGTGTACCACGCCTCCGCCGCGTCCAGTTGCCCGCGCTGCGCTTCGGCAGTCGCGAGCAGGTCGCAAGTACGCATTTCATCGCCGGGGTTAGCCACGCGCTGGAAGAGCGTGATTGCTTGCTTGAACAGTTCTACCGCGCGGTCGAGATTGCCTTGTTCTCGGTACAAGAACGCCTGATGTTGGAGTGTCGTCCCTTGCAGCCCCAAATCCCCGGCGGATTGCGCGGCGCGGAGTGCTTCCGCATAGCGCGAGTCCGCCTCCGCGTAGCGATGCTGTTGGGTGAGGATGGCTGCGATTTGTCCCAAGCCAACCGCAATCTCGCGGTTGTGTCCCATCTCGCGGTCAATCGCCAATCCTCGCTCGGCGGCTTCCAATGCCACGTCGAATTTGCCCAAAGCGGAGTACGCATTTGCCAAGTCACCGAGCGCGGCGGAGAGATTGCCGCGTGCGTCGTCGCCGGGGAGTTGCTCGAAGAGCGCAATCGCTTTTTGCGCAGGCGCAGTTGTCAAGTCGGGACGGTTGGCACTGACGTAGATGTGACTCAGTTGCAGGTAACTCGTCGCAATCTGAAATCGCGCGTCCGCGCCGCCCGCCAGCCCTTCCGTTTCCAACCGCGCGATGAGGTCTTGCACGCTCTTGATTGCCTCGTCCGCGTGACCTTGTGTGAAACGGCTCCACGCTTGGTCGCGAATCGCAGCACAAGTCGCTTCATCCAGCCCCGCGCCTTCCGGCATCTGCGCGCGCACCCATTCAACGAGCGCGTCGCGTTCGCGCAATCGCCCAGCCATTTGCAGATAGACGTTCAGCGTATCCGCGACCTGCCAGCCATCTTGCCGCGCGCCACGGCGGAAGGCGCGGTGCATCGCCGCGCGCAGGTTCGCTTCCTCGCGCGCAACCAGCGCCATCCCGGCGGCGGGCTGGTTGCCGCGCAGTGCCTTGTCTGCTATTCGCATCACATCGAGATAAACCGCGATAAAGCGTTGCTCGGTCTCGTCGGGATTCGGCACGGCGTCGGCGCGCGCGGCGTAGGGGAGCGTTGGATGAAAGCGGAGGTAAGGACGCTTGTTGATTTGAATGCCCTCGTCTTCTACTTTAACCAGAGCTGTCGCCACAAGTTCATTGCGAATCACTGCCCAGCGTTCCGCGTCCAGTTGGGCAAATCCAAGCAAGAACTGTTCAAACACACCGCCCTCGAACCACGCGAGGTACGGCAAGACCGCTTGCGCGTCCGCGCTGAGTCGTTGCGTGGAAAACGCCAGCGACGCCAGCAAGGACTGGTTGCGCGCTTCCAGCGCGTCCGCGTTCGCAAAGCGCGCGATGTATTTGCCGCGTTCCTCGCGAATCTCCTTTGGCGTCAGCGTTTTCAGATGCGGCGCAATCAGTTCAATCGAAAGCGGATGGTCGTCGAGCGCGTCCAAGAGCGCGTCAATCTCCGCGCGCTTGTACGCCTCGTTCTGCTCGTCCAGCACAATGCTCTTTTGGTCCAGCGCTGCCGCCAGCAAGTGCAGACTATCCGGGCGCGCCAGCCCGGTGAGCGGCAATTCCTTGATGCCGGGCAACCCAGTCTCGGCGGGGCGGCACGTGACGAGCAAGCGTCCCGCCGGTTTGCCCTCGGTCAGTTCGCGGTACAATTGCAGCAACCGCGCGCGGGCATCCGCGCCAAACATCGTCGGAGTCTGTAGGGGCAACCCTATGTGGTTGCCCTGTTCTGCGTGGTTGCCCTCGTCGCGGGAAGGAGGGCGACCACCCAGGGTCGCCCCTACATCGTTGCCCTCATCGCCAACATCAGGGCGACCACCCAGGGTCGTCCCTACGTCGAATGTTGGCAGCGTGGATTCAAAATTGTCCCACACGACGAGGACGCGACGCTGATGAAAAAGCGCGACGGCGGTCGCCCATTGGTCGGCGGACGCGCGCGCGCTGAAGGAATCTCCTTCGATCGCCGTTCCGATCAGTTGGACGATGCGTTCCGCGCCGGCGCGTTGTTCGAAACTACAAAAGACCGCCGACTCGAACAACCCTTTGCGGAGCCACCACGCGGCGGCTTCGCGCGCGAGCGCGGTCTTGCCCATCCCGCCCATTCCGCTCACCAGCACCGCGTTGTATCGCCGGAACGCCCGCTCGATATCGAGCAGTTCCTGCGCGCGTCCGTGAAAGCGGTACATCGGCGGCGGGGGAAAACCTTGTAGAAGCATCGCCTTGTGCGTGCCCGTTGGTAGGGGCAACCCTGCGTGGTTGCCCGCCGTCACCAACACCGGGTCCGCGCCAACCTGATACAACTGCGGGATGAACCAATCTTGCAGGTCAATCGTTTCCGCGTGCGGTCCCAGATGCAGCCAGCGCGCGCGGTCGGCGTGCAAGCGCGTGCGCGATTCTTCGACCGCCTGCCCCACCGAGCGACCCGCGCACAGTTCGCGATAAAATCGTTCGACGAGCAATTTCGCTGCTTGAATGTGAACCGCGTGGCTGAACGCGATCACGCTCCCAACGCCGCTCTGCAACAGCGCGGGCGCAACCGAGCCAAAGACCGGGCGATTCGACAAACTCGCACTACGGCACGCTTCGAGCAGAACGACCGGCACTTCGAGCCGCGCGAGCAGGTCGCCCAGTTCCGTTCCCGCGATCAAGCGCGTCATCGCGTTATCGTCCTCGAACGCGAGCGCGCCGACGCCGGTGTACGGCAAGTACGTGCCGTGTCCATCGAAATGAACGATGTGGTACGGGCGATTGTCCTTGCGCGCCTGCGAAACCATCTCTTCGAGGCGCGGAAACGTTGGCGGGTCGCAGAAATCCACGACGACTTGCCCCGGCAGTGCATCGAGCGCGTCGAGCAGCGGCGCGATGCTGTTGCGCGGGTCAATAAACCCCGCGTCGGTCGGGCGGCTGACGATAAGAAGCACGCGCAACGGCAAGCCGAGTTCGTACCGCCGCGTCGCGCCGCTCCCCTTGAGTTGCCGCCGAATCGTGACGCCCTGAAACGCGAGCGGTCCGCGCGCGTCGCGCATCATCTCCCACGGCTGCGACAGCAAATCGGAATCGGTCGAGCCGATGGTGAGCAAGCGCGCGCCGTCCGCGCCCATCAAGTTGCGATAAACATTAGTACCTTCCGCGCCGCCCAAAATCGCGCCG
>DAIDTM010000260.1 GCA_027457205.1 Anaerolineae bacterium
GGCTGCACGAACGGTTCGAGCACGACCCAGGCACGCGGCGGCAGGCAGCCGGTCAGAACGGCGGCGGCGGTGCTGAACGCGCCGATTTTGAGAAATTCGCGGCGGCTGATCCGATGTGGCATATTCACCTCCGGTCGGAGATCGAACTCGCGCTCTACTGGTGACAAACCGCGCAGTCTCGCAATTGTGCCGCGTTCGGCTGTTGCTCGTGGCAACTGAGACACCAGCCCATGTTCATCGTTGTCACCGCTTGGTCAACGGTCATGTGACCGACGTCGCCATGACAACGTTCGCAGTTCAAGCCCGCGGCGATATGAGGACGATGGCTGAAATAGACAAAGCGTGGCAATCGGTTGACGCGAACCCAGGGGATCGGCTGCTGCCGTTGGTAGTAGCCGGCGACCTGTTGGATCGCCGGGGCGGTGGCGGCGATGGTTCTGTGACAACCCATGCATTTTTCAACGCTGGGAATGCCGGCGACCGGCGACCGCATCACATCGGTGTGGCAGAACAGGCAAGGGATGCCCGCCTGAACCATCGTCACGTGGGGAAAAGCGATGGGCTGTTGCGGCGCGGCGTGGGCTTGCGCGGTGGAGAGGGAATACCCGGCGACGAGGACGATCACGATAATTGCTATGCCGGCGATCAGTAGCCATACGCGTGGAGTGCGAGCGATGATGCGCATACGTCCTCCTGCTCTGACGAGCGGAACCGGCTGCCATCGGCAAATAAAAAAACGACTGTTGAATTCCAACAGCCGTCTACGCCATGTGCTCTCCCTGATCGCGCGCGGGCGGACTAGACCTGTTCGACCGCGCGATAGACGTGAGAGGAGCGTTCGGTGGCAATACTACTACGGACTATTTCGCGTGTCAAGTGGAGCAGTGCTCTGGGGTAAAAAATTGAGCGGGTACGTGGTTTGGCAATGTCACATTCATTTCTTGCCACACGCAGAGCGTCCTACGGATTTTCGCAGAACATTTTTTATCCTTCTGTGTGGCGCGTAGCGTGTGGCTAATCGGACATTGCCCAAGTTGTCACATCGGCTAAAACCCAAGCCCCTGAGCGGCGAAGCGAAGCAACCTTCAACATTCGCTAGTTGGAGATTGCTTCGACACAAAAAGCGCGCCTCGCCATGACAGCGCAGTTATGGCAATTCCCAGAAGCCGAACAGACTAGGCTCTTAGCAAGTGGTGCTGACGAAGGAAGCTGATGATGTCCTGTCGACTGAGCATTCCCAACGGATGTCTTTCCGCGACGACGGCAACTTCATTCACTTGATTCCGTCTCATCTCCTCTATCGCCAACCCCCGCTTGGTGTCCGGTTGAACTGATTTTACCGCGATGATTGGCGTCATCACTTGAGCGGCAGTGATGGTCCGCCATTCACTTCGCGGCGCCGCATTGATTCTCTGCCATGACAGCACACCGATCAATCCCCTGTCCTGTTGCACCACAAAAGCGCGCGCCTTAATATCCGGCAGATGCTGGTCAACGAGTGTTTGAAGGGTGGTCTCTGGCGTCACCGTGATGTAACTCCGGCTCATTACCTCCGATACCGCGTGACTTGCCAACGCCTCATGCAGCGATTGTTCCTGCAGCTCTGCTGAGGCGGTGTTGAGCAAGAACCAGCCGATCAATGCTATCCACAGACCGCCGATATCGCCGGTAGAGACTTGCCAGATACCAAAAGCGATAAAGAGGAAGGCGACGACGCGCCCGAGGTTCGCGGCGATGCGCGTGGCGCGATTCAAGTCGTCGGTGACGCGCCAGACGATCGCGCGAAAGACGCGCCCACCATCGAGCGGAAAGCCCGGAATCAAATTGAACAGCGCCAGCGAGCCGTTGATGAACGCGAGATATTTCGCGAGCACGAACAACGGCGCTAGCGCAGCCGAGCTGATTTCCAATGCGGCAAACAGCGCGGCGAGCGCGAAACTCACGATTGGTCCGGCAATCGCGATCAGAAATTCGGCGCGCGCGTTCGGCGGCTCAGCGCCGATTTCCGCGATGCCGCCAAAGATGAAGAGCGTGATGCGGCGTACCGGAACCTTGAACCTTAGCGCGACAACCGAGTGACCCAGCTCGTGCAACAGCACGCTACCGAAAAATAGGATCGCGGTGAATGCGCCCAAGAACCAATACGCGGCAGGCAACGCATTGGCGATTTCAAACGGAAAGTACCCCGTCGCCAGCGCCCAGGTGATCAGCGCGAAAACCAGAAACCACGAATAGTCTAGTCCAATCGAGATTCCCAAGATGCGTCCCAGAAAAATTGTTCGCTTGTTCATCGTTACCTTCTTACGGTTGAATGGGCGTCCAACGCTCTGCCGATTTCCGCGCCCATTCCCTCGCGCCGGCGGAAACGACTTGCCACGCGCCGGAGCCATCGGCAATGCGTCAATCTTCTGTTCTCTTGCCCGCGCGGTGAGCGGCGCTCTCACGAGCGCCGCCCTACCACAAAACCTACACTAAATTCGACCGCCCTGGCATTATCGTTTGCCGAGCGCGAAAATCACGCGTTTGCCGGCGCGGGCATTTTCGGCTCGTTCGTGCCGGTGTGGAGATCAAGTTCATCCGCGCCGGTAGTCTGCAAAATGCTTCGGGCACGTCCAACCTGTTCGGTGGTCCCGTGAGCGATCAGCAGATACTTGCCGCCGCGCAGTTTTTCTTCGTACTTGAGGATATGATCTTTGGACACGCCCCAGCCGACGAGCGCGCCCAGCACTCCGCCGCCTGCAGCGCCTGCCAGCGCGCCTTCAATTCCACCCAGCAGCATCGCCGCGAACGGTCCGGCAACCAACAACGGACCGAAGCCGGGAACCCAGATGAACGCCGCGCCGATGAGCAGCCCAAACAGTCCGCCCACCAACGCCCCGGTGCCTGCGCCGGACTTGGCGACATCGCCGGCGGTCACAAAGCCGTGAACTTGTTTTTCGCTCTCCAGGTCTTGGGCAACGATCGAGATTTGCTTGACCGGGAAACCGCCTTTGTCCAACTGTCGGACCGCCTCTTCGGCTTTCACCATGCTATCATAGACGCCTACAACGCTTGTGTTCGACATTTTTGCTCCTTTTGTCTCGAAACTTTCACACGTACTCTACCACGCGCCGGGTCGTTTTGTCTTTAAGTGAGACTTGTGGCGACCTTAAGGATACCTTATCCGCACGCGATTTCCCGGCAGGCGCAATTCACAACCGAGTTCTCGCTGCCTGGCGAGCTGAAAACGTAATCGTCTGCGTGGTCGTCATTGACCCAATCGGTCCCGTCGAGGAGATAACGAAATTCATACCGCGTATGAGCATCCAACTCCAACGTGATCGTCCATTCTCCTCCGTCGCGCTGGCGGAGCGGATGAGAGGCGGCATCCCAGTGGTTGAAATCGCCGACCAGATAGACCTGGGTCGCCCAAATACACCCCGGCAATTCGAAGGTCACCAAGACCTTGTCTCCATTCGACGCAAACATTTTGTGGATCATAAATTTCTCTCCTCGACACTTGTGTCTTACCCGCAATCATAGGCAAACGATGGGGGCGTGTCGATTTGTTGATCGACAAGACGGTTGATCGTCTATGCGTCGGCGTTGTGGCGATATCGAAGTATCGGTTGGCTAGGGCTGGGGAATCGATGTCGTGGACAGAGTGGTAGATGGAGCAGCGGGTGCGGTGATGACCCAACCCACATTCGTCCCGGCAAGTGGGTGCGCCAATTCACCATTTTGTACCTGCATACCGGCCAGGTTGATACGATAGTCGCCGTTCGTACCGACGTTATAGTATCCGCTGTTCTCTGTGATACGGTTATCGGTTACGATGAGTTGCAGCGGCTGGTTGAACTGGCTGATTAACTCGTTCGTCTGGGCATCCCGCACGTTCAAGGCAAACGCCAAGATGGGCGTTTCCCCGTGCGGCGCTTTGGCTTGGAACGTCGAAGGGTTGCCGGAAAGCACGACGAATTTCACCGGCGCGCTGAACGCGCCCGGCGGGACGAAAATGCTGTACGTGCCCACTGTGATCGTCACGGCATCCGTCGGCGTGATGTCCTGGGTCGCGCGGATCGTCGGAAAGCCGTGCCGCGTCCAGTCGACTGCGCCGGCGGCGGGCGTCGCGCTCGCTGAACCTGCCGGTGGCAGTGTGACGACCGACCACAGGTTGTCCAAGCCGTTGCCATTCGTGTCGCCGCTGGTCTTGTCGCCGGCATAGCGATACAGCGGCGCGTCGTTGTACAAAATCTGGTACGCGCCATCCGCGCGTTCAAACTCGCCGATGTTGCCGGCGATTCCCGGCGCGGCGATGGGCGTCACGCCCTGGGGAATGGTCAGCGGCAGCCAAAGCTTGGCGCAAGCGCCCGTGCAGTTGCTCGCGTCCGCCGTGTCCTTCTTGTAGGTGTAGAGCGTCATGTTCTGCGCGTCGGTGAGAATACTTCCCAGTTTCACATTTTGGGAAATCCGCACCACGGTTTCTTGCGCCGGCGTCATCGCTAGAACAGGCACGCTGATCGGCGCGGTGGTTGGCGCGGGAACTGGCGTCGCGATGGACACTGCCGTTGACGCTGGCAGCGCGACGGTTGGCGTCGGCGCGCCCGCGCACGCGGACAGTGCAAGCAGAGTAACAACCAACAGCGACGCGAATACGAATGGCTTAATGGCGGTAAATATTTTTGCCTCGCTTTTGCGGAAAGATTGAGCTGCGATCAGGAACATGGCTAATCGCGCTGCCCGGTGAATCGCAGTAGCAGCAAGAACAGGTTGATAAAGTCGAGGTACAACGCCAGCGCGCCGAGGATCGCGGCTTTTTGTCCTTCGCCGGTCGCGACGTTGACCACGCGGTTCATGTTCTTGATTTTCTGCGTGTCATACGCGGTGAGACCGACGAAAATCAGAATGCCGACGAAGGTCACGATCCAGTAGATAATCGAGTTCGCCAGAAAGATGTTGACGACCGACGCGATGATGACGCCGATCAGTCCCATCAGCAAGAGATTGCCGAGACTGGTCAAGTCGCGTTGAGTGACATAGCCGTAGACGCTCATTACTCCAAACGTACCGGCGGTGACGAAAAATGTCGCGGCGATCGAGGTCGCGGTGAACGTCAGGAAGATGATCGAGAAGGTGACGCCGTTCAGCGCCGCGTAACCAATGAACACCAGCGTCGCCAGTTCCGGCGACATTTTCCGGACGAGCATGGCGAGAACGCCCACGGCGGCTAATTCGGCGATCAACAGAGCGAAAAACAAGATCGGGTTGCCGATGATCGCGTTTGCAAGCGCCGGCGTTGCTGCAACGGTCATTGCGACCACGGCGGTGGTCAGCAATCCCAAGAACATCCAGGCGTACACACGAGCGATAAAGCTATTCAGTTCGGTTTGTACTTGAGAGAGTGTAAACGAATTGAGACTCATGGTTCAACTTCCTCATCAGACCCGAAGGGTTCCGGATAACCCTTCGGGTCTGGGACAAGGGTTATTGCAAGCCGGCTGCCTTGCAGACATCGGCATACTGGGTTGTGCAAATTTGCTGTACGCTCCAGAAGCCATCCTTCACGACGGTGTCTTTGATGTTGGCTTGCGTCACGGCGACGGGCGTGAGCAGGATTGACGGCACATCCATCTTGCCGTTGTTCACGGTCTGGCTATTCGTCAACGCCGCCGGTACCGGCGTCTTGGTCAGCAGATCATACGCCAGTTGCGCAGCAGCGTATGCCTCGGGCTGAATGGCTTTGTAGACCGTCATGTACTGCTGCCCGTTCAGGATGCGTTGAATCGCCGCAAGTTCGGCGTCCTGCCCGGTGATAGGCGGAAGCGGAGAGAGGCCGGCAGCTTTCATCGCCGCGATCGCGCCGCCGGCGGTGCCATCGTTCGCCGCGTAGACGCCGTCGATCTTGTTGCTCAAGGCGGTCAGCGCCTGCTGCATTTCGGTCTGCGCTTGATCGGGGCTCCAGTCCGGCGTGTCGTACTCCTTGCCGATCGTCAGTTTCCCCGCTTTGACCAGCGGGTCGAAGATGCTGTGCGCGCCTTGCTTGAACAGTTTCGCGTTGTTGTTGGTTGGCGCGCCGTTGATCATCACGATCGTCGGGTTGGTTTTACCCATCGCGTTCAGTCGATCAACCAAACTCTGCGCCTGGAGTATGCCGACTTTTTGGTTATCGAACGAAATGTAATAGTTGACGCCTGTCGAATTCAGGATGAGTCGATCATAGGCAATGACCGGCACGCCCTGCGCGGCTGCCTTGTCCGCAATTTCCGCGGCGGCGGCTGAATCGACGGGATCGAGCACGAGCACTTGCGCGCCATTCGTCAGCGCGGCTTCCGCTTGCGACAACTGGGTGTTGGCGTCTTGGTTCGCGTTGCTGTACAAGACCTGGCACTTGGGGCACAGACGCGTCAACTCTTTTTCAAAGTTGGGGCGGTCTTGGGTCTCATAGCGCGCCGTCTTGGATTCCGGGAGCAAGAGCGCAATCTTGCCGCTGGCGGCAGTTGGCTCAGGAGAAGTGATGACCCAGCCAGCCGCCGCGCCCGCGATAGGGTGCGTCAATTCGCCGGCTTGCGCTTGCATTCCCGTTGCGTTGGCGGCGTACGCGCCATCCGATGCGATATTGTAGTACGCGCTCTGGGCAGTGATGTCGCTGCTCTTCGCCGTGAACGTCACCGGCTTGTCGAACTTGCCGACGAGTTGATTCGTCTGCGTGTTCACGACCTTGAACGCAAAGTCGAGGACGGGCTGCTCATTGGCTGGCGCGTTCGCCAAAAAGCGCGCGAGGTCGCCGGTCAGAATTTCGAATTTGACCGGCGCGCTGAACGCATCCGCCGGCACATTGACGGTGAAAGGTCCCGCCGTAATGGTCGCGGCTGTGCCCGGCGTAATGTTCTGGCTGGCTAAGACAGTCGGAAAACCGAGTTTCGTCCAATCAGACACGGTCGCTGCTGGCGCGGTGGTCGGCGCAGCCGTCGGCGCGACGGTCGGCGCGGTCGTCGATGTGGCTGCCGGGGCAGTCGTCGGCGCAGTTGTTGGGGCGGCAGTCGGCGCGGTCGTTGGCGCAGCCGTTGGCGCGGTCGTCGCCGCCGGCGGTACAGCGGTTGGCGTAGGCGACGTAGCGCACGCCGATAGCGCAATGACCACGATAGCAATCAGCGGAGCGAGGATCGCAAATCGCTTGAGTTGATTTGGCATTTTTGAACCTCCCTTGAAGTAACTTGTAAAACCAGGATCGATCGCGCAATGCGCGGAGTGCGGCATAAGACGAGTCGCACCTTCGAGCGCAGTATAAATCCAGGCAAGCCCGTTTGACTTTATAGAACGCTAAAAGCATACTTAAGGCAACCTTATGCCGAGATCAGCCATGAAATAGAGAATGCACCGAAATGGACCACTTCGGTGCATTCATCGAAGATCAGAGCGATTACCGCGCGTCCGATGAAAAAATCGGTGTAACGCGCTGACACTACTCCGGTACAAAAAGGAGCGCCGCTTCGAAGCCGACAAACTCCGAAGCGGCGCATCCACACGAGTCCGGTTATCTCCCCCCGCAGACGCCGACGGGAGGAGATAACCAATCGAAAAGGAGGAGAAGAAGTACGCCTTGTACCAAAACAAAAAACCACAGGGGAAGACTGTGGTTTCGAAAGCGCGCAATCGTTCTGCGCCTCACCGTCTTGTCCCCTTCAATGCCTACGAAGTTAGCTGACGGGTTAGGGCTGAAGGATACCCCTCTCGCTTGGCGAGATACACCCCGGTCGTTGGTTCCTCCGTTCTCTCTTCAGGGAAAGAGAGATTAGGCAGACAGCTATTCAATTTTCTGTTCCGACTATACCACAAGAACCGATTTCTGTCAAGCAAAAATTTTGCAAAAAATCATCGCCCCGCGTTTATTGCGCGCGGCAAAGATTGCTGGTATAATCTCCATCAATCAAGAAACCTGAAGACGGGTACACCGCTGTGCCCATCGGCAATTGCCGATGGGTTTTTGTTTTACTGGAAATTCTGACGATGCCTCCGATTACGCTTCAAGAACTCATCGCGCTCGCGCTTCCTGCCGAGACGCGCGTGCTGGCTGGACATTCCGCGCTGGACCGCGCGGTGACCTGGGTCATCGCCGCGCCTGCGGCGGATGTCACCGCGCGCGCCGTGCCCGGCGATTTTGCTTTTCTGCTGCCGCCGTATTCGAGCGGCTGGTCGTCCCAGATCGCGCAGCTTCCGCGCGCGGGCGTCGCGGGCGTCGCCGTCATTGGTACTCCATCGCCAGCGGTGATTGACGCGGCGGAGCAAGCCGGTCTCCCGCTGCTCGCGCTGCCGGAATCGGTGGATGTGCTTAGCGGCCGGTTGGGCGAGACGGGCGTGCAACTGGTGCTGGCCTCGCAACTACCAGGTCGTGCTCGCGTGTTGGAGTTTGACGGCCAGACCTTTCGAGTCGCATCGGTGTCCGACCGCCTCATGATTTCTACGCTGCAACGTATGTATCGTCACTTCTACTTCCGGTTGTGCGACATCGTTGATTCAGCAATGCTCGTCGAATCTGGTGCCATCGACTATGACGATTTGAAGTCGTCGGCGCAGGCGGCCGGCATCTGGGAAGGCGTCGCGACCTACCTTGTCCTCGTCTCGGATTATGTCCACCGCTTCCGCGGCACTGGCCTTCGGTTGCCGGCGCTCGTCAAAGATTCGGCTCAATTTGACGGAACTGTCATGCATTTCGGCGGAGGTTTCCTTCGTGTTCCAATTCTTCCGCAATCCATCGCGCTGTATCGCTCGCAGTTCACTGGCTTGCTGCGCAGGCGAGAGTTACAAAGTAGTGCAAGGCTGGGGTTATTGCCTGCGCTAGCAACAGCCGCTGCCATTGGTTACAAAATTACCGGCAGCGATAAGGGGATATGGTAATCGTCA
>DAIDTM010000261.1 GCA_027457205.1 Anaerolineae bacterium
GCGATGCCTTTTTCGATGGCGAGCGCGCGCATACTTTCGAGCGTGTCCGAAACGAGATCGCGCAGCGAGCCGGGTTCGATGCTCCAATTCGGCGCGGCGGCATCCAGCTGCGATAGTTCGAACAGGTCGTCGACGAGTCGCGAAAGATATTCGAGTTCCGACTGCGCCTGCAGCAGGTATCGACGTACACTCGCCTCGTCGGTCACGACGCCGTCGTTGATCGTCTCGATCATGGCGCGCAGCGAGGTCAACGGCGTCCGCAGATCGTGCGACACGGCGGCGACCAGCGATCGCCGCGCGCGCTCCAATTCCTTTTCGCGCGTCTGCATCTGGTCGAGCTGCTGCACCATCCGATTGAACGCCGCCGCGACCATCTCGACCTCGTCCCCGGAGCGGACCTGGGCGCGCCGCGTCAAATCGCCGTCGGCGATCTTCTCGGCGGTGCGCGCAAGATGCTCCAGATTGCCGGTGATCGAGCGCGCCATCAGGTAGCCAAAGCCGAGCGCGACCAGCGTCGCAAAAACGATCAAGACTAACAGAAAGGTGCTATCGTGTTCCGAGATGAACATCGGCATCGAGACGAACAAAATGTTCAGCAGCGTGACGCCGAGTCCCAGCGCGTAGGTCAGCGCGATTTTCAGATGCACGGTGGCAAGCCGCAGCCGCTCGCTCAGACGGTAGATGGCGTACCCCAACGCCAGCGAGAGCGTTTCCGAGACGAGGAGGATTTGCGCGAGCGTCACGAGTTCGCTTGCCGGCGCGTTCAGCCAGCCCACCGCGAGTCCCAGGGTGACGAGCGGCGCAAGAATCCACAGCGCGATCAGAATCGCCACGCTTTGTTTTGAACCTTGCAAAGGTTCGCCAACCTCCGCAAGCGTTTGCCGATTACTTTTCAAATTTATAGCCCACGCCCCAGACAGTTGCAATGTAGTGCGGGTTCGCCGGGTCGGTCTCGATTTTTTCACGCAGGCGGCGAACGTGCACCGTCACCGTGCTGGCATCGCCGAAAAAGTCATAACCCCACACCTTGTCCATCAACTGTGCGCGGGTAAAGACCTGCCCCGGCGATTGAGCGAGAAAATAGAGCAGATCGAATTCTTTACCGGTCAGTTCGATGCTGCGCCCGGCGACCTGCACCGTCCGCGTGCGCGGATCGATGACGAGTCCGTCGTACTCCAGCGTCTTGCCGGACGCCGGTTCCTGCGGCGCCGCGCGCCGCAAAATATTCTTGACGCGCGCCACCACTTCGCGCGGACTGAACGGCTTGACGATGTAATCGTCTGCGCCTAATTCCAAACCGAGCACGCGGTCTAGTTCGTCGCTCTTGGCGGTCAGCATGATGACTGGCGTCGCGTGTTTGGCGCGCAGGCGGCGGAATACTTCCAGCCCGTCCACTTTCGGCAGCATTAGGTCAAGCACGATCAAGTCAGGCGTGTGCGCCTCGAAGGTTGCGAGCGCGGCTTCGCCGTCGGTCGCGGTGTTGATGCGAAACCCATCGCGGCTAAGATACAGTTTGAGCGCTTCTACAACCTGCGGCTCATCGTCCACAATAAGTATACGTTGACCGGTCACCTTTGTATTTTCCCCGATCTTTCTTGCGATCCGATGACGAAATTCTTAATAAACCGTTAAAAGAACGCGGACGGCACCGTAGGCGCGCCGCCTCCCACCGGCTCGAACACTTCCAAAACATCGCCGTCTTGGAGTGCGGTGGAATCGCCGACCACTTGATCGTTGATCGCGGTCATCCATACATTGGAATCAGGGACGCCGAAGCGCGCCAGCAATTCGCGGATCGTCGTCCCTGATTCGATTTCCACCTGCGCGTCTTGTTTTTTCTGCGGCAGATGTTTTTTCAGATTACCGTACAGTTTGATCGTGATTTGCATGGTCTGCGCCGTCGCGCGCGCCCGCGTCGTTACGGATCGTCATTGGCGTCCATCGAGTCCCGCATCGCTGTGACGAAAGTCTCGCCTGCCGCGTTCGCCTCCTCCATGCGCGTCTTGCTGTCATCTGGCGTAAAGCGCGCCGCGCCGCGCGGGTGCAGCGCGTGCAAATTCGTTTTGGCGACGGCTTTGCGGGTGTACTTGCGTCCGCGCATCTCCGCCATCAGCTCTTTCAGGTCTTGAATTTCCTCGTGCTGATTCGCCAGCGCCTTGAGCACCAGGTCGTGCATATCGGTCACGTGGGTGTGGTCTTCCTGCGCGCGCTGCTCCTGCATATCGGCGATCTTTTGCTGGCGCACTTCGGAGATGGTCGCGTACAACAACACGATGGAACTCACCGCAACGCTCATCACGTTCAGGTAGCTATTGACGAGCAGTACGAACGTTTGATTATTGGCGTAGACGATCAGTGGGATGAGCAGCGCGATCGTCGCCAGGATGACAAATCGAAACGTGAGGAAGCGGACGGGCCACGGCAGAACGTACTTGTCGAGAAAATCGTTGGCGCGTTTCAGCATTTCTCCCCCTTGTCGCCGGGATCATTTTGGCGCGGCGCGCCGCGCGTCTTCCATTTTCAATCCGACGTAAATCGTCTGATGCACCGGCGTCGCGATGCCCTTCGCCGCGCCGAGGCGCACTACCGCGCCGGAGAGCGCGTCGATCTCCAGCCGCTTGCCCTGCTCCACGTCGAGCAGCATCGACGGTTTGTTGCCCGGCTTCAGATTCAGCGTGAATTGGTACTGCCGCTCGACGATGTCGGCGTCCATGGCGATGCCTTGCGCGCGACCGACTGCATCGACTTCTTGCATCGCGGCGCGGAGCGTCGCGCGCGCTTCAGGCAGTTGGAACAAGTCGTACGGCGCGGTGCGCGCGAGCGACGCCAGACCAGCGGTGGAGGCGATGAAGACGAACTTGTGCCACAATGGAATGCGCCCGTCCGGCGCGGCGGAAACTTCGATGCCGACCCGCTTGAACGCGGCGACGATCTGTTCGACGCGCGACGAAAGCCCTTGCCCGCCGATTTCGCCGACCGTCGTCATCCGAAACGGACTCTTCTGCTCGATCACGCCCGGAGCGGCGATGTTCGAGACCACCTGCGTTGGCGCGACGAGCACGTGCTCCTTGCCGACGATCGCGCCGATTTGGTCTGGCGCGTCTACGCCGTTCTGAAACGTCATCACCGCCGTCTGCACGCCGATCATTGGCTGCATCGCGCGCGCGGCGGCTTGGGTGTCGTACGTCTTGACGCCGAACAAAATCCAATCGACCGCGCCCACCTCCGCCGGATGGTAAGTCGCTTTCGCCGGCTTGATGACCAAGTCGCCGTGAACGCTTTTGATCGTCAAGCCGTTCTCGCGGATCGCTTTCAGATGCGCGCCGCGCGCGATGAACGTCACGTCGTGTCCGTCTTTCGCCAGCAGCGCGCCGTAGTAGCCGCCCAATCCGCCAGCTGCCATCACTGCAATCTTCATTTTCAACCTCGATAGCGATTTTTATTTTTGCTGTTGTTCCCATCTAGAGACGAATTGGCAATGTGCCTCTACGCGCGTTGATCCAATGGAATCACCGACTGCGCCGCGGGTCCCACGTATTCCGCGTCCGGGCGAATGATGCGATTGTGGTTCACTTGCTCCAGCACATGCGCCGTCCATCCGCTCATCCGACTGACCGCAAATGTAGCAGTAAACAAATCTTTTGGCAAGCCCGCCGCGTGCAGCACCGCCGCGGAGTAAAACTCGACGTTGGTGTAGAGTCGTTCCGCCGGTCGCTGCTCGTGTAGCAGGCGTAAGCCGGTCTCTTCGACGCGCTGCGCCAGCGCGAAGAATGCCGGCGCGCATACATCGCGCGCGAGACCGCGCAGAATCTCCGCGCGCGGGTCGGTGGTCTTGTACATCCGGTGCCCGAAACCCATCAGCCGTTCCTTACGCGCGAGCGCGCCGCGCATCCATGTCTCGGCGTTTTCTTCCGCGCCAATCGCTTCGATCATATCCAGCACGCGCGACGGCGCGCCGCCGTGCAGCGGTCCCTTCAGCGCGCCCAGCGCGGCGGCGGCGCACGAGTACAAGTCCGAGCCGGTCGATGCGACCACGCGCGCGGCAAAGGTCGATGCGTTCAAGCCGTGGTCTGCGAGCAGAACCAAGTACGTATCGAGCGCGCGGACTTGCGCGGTGGTGGGGATTTCCCCGCTGAGCAAGTAAAGGTAATTCGCCGCATGATCGAGATCGGGACGCGGTGTGAGCGGCGCAAGCCCGCGCCGCGCGCGGTCGAACGCGGCGAGCAGCACCGGCGTTTGCGCGGTGAGCGCGATGGCTTGCGGCAGGTCGGGCGGCGTGAGTGGTCGCCCCGCGTCGAGTGCGGAGACGAGTGTCCGCAGCGCGTCGATCGGCGCGGTCGTGGGTGGCAGCGCGCGGAGGACGTTCAGCGCGGCGTCTGGCAGCGTGCGCTGCTGCGCCAGTTGCTTTTTCAGCGCGTCGAGTTGCGCGCGCGTCGGCAGCGCGCCGTACCAAAAGAGGTGCGCGACCTCTTCAAACGATACCGCGCGCGCGAGGTCGCGGATATCGTAACCGCGATAGATCAACACGCCGCGCGCGCCGTCCACGCGGCTGAGCGCGGTCTGCGCGACGATGACGCCTTCCAATCCTTGAGTAATCATAGTTTCAACCTTTGAGCGAAAAGGTCAGGGTCCTTTGACGACAAAGTTGCTGTATAGATGGTCCACGCCGCTCTGACCGCTTGCGCCGGTCAAGGAGATCAAGCCGACTCCGCCCGTCGTAAAAGCTCCATCCGAGGTCTGGCTGACGAATTGCTCGTTTATGAAAAGGGAGAGCGTGCTGTGGTCGCAAGCCGCGCGGACGTGATTGTTATCGGCGACTTTGAGCAGGCTGGGATCCAGCGTTCCGCTCGTCAGCGTGTCGGTCTGGTCTCCGCTCGAAGTGAAAGTGTACTTGTCAATTTCATAACTGCCATCCATGCTCACTTCAAAGGCGTACCCGCCGGCGTCATTTTTCATGCGACAGGTCACGCCGAACCACGCATCGTCCGGTCCAGCAATCTTTTTCACATCTGCTTCCACGCTGATATTGGTGAATCCCTCATTGTTTGTCCAAACTAACTGGCCGCCGTTCTCCTTACCGATGAAAATGCGATAACCGCCTTTGACGTAATCGAGAATGTAATCGGTAGAGTTCTTACGATCCCACCCGCTCGATGGATTGGAGAAATCATCCTTTAGCAGAATCTTGGAGTACGGCGTCGGAGTTGCGGCGGGCAATGGAGTGGGCAGCGGAGTCGACGTCGCCGCTCGAGTGGGTCTCGGTGTAGCGGTAGACTGTGGTAACTCGGTTGGGATTGGAATGTCCGTCGCGAATGAGGCGATACTGGTTGTTTTTGCTAACTGGGTGATACCTGAAAAACTCTGCGAGATCGTCTGGCTGACGAAGAAAAAAGTCGCCCCGATAATACAGAGCGTAATGGCACCGATCAAGATCGGCAGTGTGAGTGAAATGCCTACCGTCGCCGCCACTGCCTTGCCGACCGTGCCGGCGGCTTGTTCCTCAGCCGGAGTGATCTGCGGCATTTCTAAACTGGTGGTACGTAGTTCCTGCGGCACGATCACAGTGTTGCCGCAGTACTGGCATTGCATCTCGGCTTGATCGCCGGTCGCGGTCAGCGCCGCGCCGCACTTGGGACAATTAAACGTACTTACGTCGGACATCTTCTGCTCCTTGCGTCGCGTTTCTACTTTGCGGCGACGACGCTGTATTCGGTGAACTCTACCGGCGCGAGGCAGTTCGGATAGAGCACGCCGGTGAATCGCTTGACCGCGTCAGAATTGGAGTGACGATCGCGCGCGGCGGCATCGGCGAAGATAAAAACGTGCAGGAAGCGCGTCGCGTCGTTGGTCTCTTGCATCGCGAGGTACTGCAGTGTCTGCGGCTCGTTCGCGCGGAGGTCATCGATAAATTCCCGGATGGCTTGCTCGCATTTTTCCAGCGCTGCGGGCTGGACTTGAAAACGCGCGGTTTGGTAGATCGGCATGTCATTTCTCCTGTACGGGCGCAGCGTGTTGCGCCCCTACGCGTTTCGCCATCAAAATATCCGGCTTGCCGAATCCGTTTGCGTCCGGAATGATGCCGACGACGACGTAACCACATTTCTGGTAGAACGCGTACGGATGGCTGCCGACGCTGCGGATTGCAGCGATGTGCTCCAGCACGTTTGGATAAACGTCCGCGCCGAACAGATTCGTGCCGCCAAATTCATCATCGCTGCCGAGATAGACTGTGAT
>DAIDTM010000262.1 GCA_027457205.1 Anaerolineae bacterium
GCATTATCTCGACCAATTAGCCGCCGAGCGACAGACCGAGCTTGAGCCGCTCTTAGCCGCGTGGCAGACGGAACATGCCGCGGCGCGCGAGGAATTACTTGCTTATCTCGACAGCGAACCGTACCAGCGTTTCAAAGAACAGTTCGGCGAGTTTCTGCAAACGCCCGGCGCGGGCGCGCCGGTTTTTTCGCGCGAGGAGACGCCCGCGCCGTACCGCGTGCAGCACGTTTTGCCCGCCATTCTGTTCGAGGGCTGGGCGAGCGTGCGCGCGTACGATGAGTGGATGACCGGCGCGGATGCGCCGCTGGCGCGCTATCATCAACTCCGGATCGCGTCGAAAGGATTGCGTTACACTCTGGAATTCTTCGAAGAGGTGCTGGGCGCGGACGCGGGTGGGTTGATCGAAAAAATGAAGGGATTACAGGATTACTTGGGGAATTTACAGGACAGTGTGGTCACGTGCAACGTCCTGCGCGATTTCCTAACCTGGGGAACCTGGCAGAGGGGCGATCGAAAAATCGCGACGCCGCGCGAGTTCATCGTCGCGCCGGGCGTGGCGGCGTATCTTGCGGCGCGCCAGAGCGAGATTCAGGAATTGGTCAAAGCGTTCCCGTCGGTGTGGTCTGAGATTTCGGGTCCGGAGTTTCATCGGCGGTTGGCGGCGGTGGCTGCCGCTTTGTAGTTCGGCTGCTTTTTTTGCCTCCCACGACGTGGACCTGCATTTTGCGGTCCAGCATCTTTTCGGCGGCTTTCAATCGGTCCTGAACGCCCCACAATTCCAGTTGGCAGTCTTGCGCAGCTTGGATTTCCAAATCCACACTGCGCTTGTTTATCGCGCGCAGTTTGGCGTGCTGGACGATCCCCATGTGACTGCGATCAAGCCCTTCCGCCAGGCGCAGTAACACACTCATCAGTTCAACGATGCTCCGCGAGCGCTTGTCCAGCGCCGCAAATTCAGCAGACTTTTTCTTGGGCGTGCCTTTGCGATGGAAGAGCGCCGCCGTCGCCATAATCGCGATTTCGGATTGGTCGAATCCCAGCAGCTCGGCATTGCGGATCAGATAGTACGTGTGCAGGTGATGATCGTTGTAGGAAAGGAACACGCCAATGTCATGCAGCATCGCCGCGTACCCCAAGAGTTCGCGCTCGCGATCACCCCAACGGTGCAGCCCGGCTTTCTGCGCGCTGTCGAACATTTCCAGCGCCAACCGCCGGATGTGCTTGGCGTGGTCCTCGTCAAAGCCGCAGGTGCGACCCAATTGCAGCACGCTGCGCTCGCGTACCGACATTCCGCGCACTAATTGCGCGTGCTCGCCGCGCGAGAGATAATCGATCAGCAGTCCTTCGCGCAATCCCCGTTCGCTGATGACGCGCAGCTCCGTCAACTTGAAATCCTGCATCAGGGTATCAATGATCGCCGCGCCGGCGAGAATGATGTCGGCGCGCTCCGGGTTGATGCCGGGAACCTTGCGCCGCGCTTCCAGCGGCAGCGCGGACAACATTTCGACGACC
>DAIDTM010000263.1 GCA_027457205.1 Anaerolineae bacterium
GCGCGCGCAACGCTTACAGGTCGGCAAGCGATTTGCGCCGCTCCTCGTCCGCCGTGAGGATTAGATCGATGCTGGCGGTATCCTGCCCGCGCCGCCGCAGCGACTCGCGCGCGCGGTCGGGTTGCTCGCGGATGAGTTTCAGATCAAACATGAGCGTCCTCCTTAAAAGGGATGAAAACAAAAATCCTCCCACCCCAAGGGCGAGAGGATTCGCGGTGCCACCTTATTTAGAAGTTAGAGGTTGGAGTTTAGAAGCTGGAGACTGGCTGGATTCCAATCTCTAACTTCAAATTTCCAACGTCCAATTCCATCTTTGTCGCGGTAACGGCGCGAGACCGGGGAAACTCGTTTCGCTTCCAACTCGGGAGTGGATTTCGGCGAGCGACTCGGTTGCCTCGCAACTGCCGGCAACTTTCTGAAGCCGTGCGCGCGCACTTGTCTCCGTCAGCGTCTTTGTCGATTGAATTGCAGCGATTCTAGCACGTTTGAGCGCGTGTGTCAAATCGTCTTTGACAGTGTTCCGGTCTGTGATATAATCGAACCGACCGCGCGAAATGCGCGCGGTGTGATTTCATCGAAGGAGATGAGACGATGGCAAAGGTGAAATTTGGCTCGGACGCGTGGGTGCAGGCGCTGCACAACGAACTGAACACCAGCAAGGCGTACGAGGATGCGGCGAAGAACTGGGAAGGTGATTTTTATTTTGTCGTCGATCCCGAGGGACCGATCAAGGAACCGATGTACCTTTACATGGATCTCTGGCACGGCAAGTCCCGCGAGGCGTTCGTGGCGAAAGACAAGGACGCCAAGAAACCGGCGTTCGTGATGTCGGGTCATTACTCCAAGTGGAAGAAAGTGGTGTCCGCGCAACTCGACCCGATCCAGGCGCTGATGACCGGGCAGTTGAAGCTCAAAGGCAACATGGTGATGGTGATGAAGAACGTCAAGGCGGCGCAAGAAATCGTGCGCGCCTGCACGCGCATCGACACCGAGTTTGAGATGTAGATCAATGAGCCGATCATCCAATGAGCCAATGAGCCAAACGAGAGGCACATACGCCTTTGGTTCATTGGTAATTGGGCGATTGTCTCATTGGAGGCAGCCATGTGGTTCTTTAACAGCCCCGAAATCGCGTTTGGCGAAGGAGCGCTGTCGTACCTCGCCCAGCTCCACGGCAAACGCGCCTACATCATCACCGACGAAATGATGGTCAAATTCGGTTTTGCCGATCTCGTCAGGGCGCAGCTCGCGGAGGCGGACATTGAGACGCGCGTGTTTGCCGAGGTCGAACCGGAGCCGTCGTTGGATACCGTCCGGCGCGGCGCGGAATTACTGCGCGCCTTCGAGCCGGATTGGATCGTCGGTCTCGGCGGCGGATCGGCGATGGACGCCGCCAAAGCAATGTGGGCGCTGTACGAGCGCCCCGACCTGTCTGCCGATGGCATCAGCCCGCTCGAATACCTCGGTCTCGGCAAAAAAGCGCGGCTCGTCGCGATCTCAACGACGAGCGGCACCGGCGCCGAAGCGACCTGGGCAATCGTTCTCTCCGATCCCGCCGAAAAGCGCAAACTCGGTCTCGGCTCGCGCGAAACGCTCGCGACGCTGGCGATTGTCGATCCACAGTTCGTGATGAAAATGCCGCCGCGTCTCACCGCGGACACCGGACTGGACGCGCTGACGCACGCCATCGAAGGGTACACGTCGAGCTGGTGCAATGATTTTGCGGACGGGATGTGCCTCAAAGCGACTGACCTCGTCTTCAAATATCTCCCTAGAGCGTACGCCAACGGCGACGACGCCGAGGCGCGCGAAAAGATGCACAACGCGGCGGCGATTGCGGGTCTTGGTTTCATCAATTCGATGTGCGCGCTCGCGCACGCGATGGGACATTCCTTCGGCGGCGCGTTCCACATCCCGCACGGTCGGTCGGTCAGTCTCTTCCTGCCGTACACGATGGAATTCGCGGCGAATGCTGGCAATTATCGTTACGCCGACCTCGCGCGGTTCATCGGACTGGATGGACTGAACGTGGAACAACAGACGCGCCAATTGATCGCCGCCGTCCGCGATCTGGAAAATGGATTGGGATCGAACACGAACGTGGCGTCGCTCGGCATTGCGCGCGACGATTACACCCGCGTGCTGGAGACGCTGCTCGATCACGCCGAGAACGATACGCAAATCGTCGCCAGCCCGCGGCAGCCGGATCGCAGCGAGCTAGAGAAGCTTTTCTGGTACGCGTACGACGGTAAGCCGGTTGATTTCTAAGCCTGCGATTCAACGGGGAATCCAATGAACGGTTATGTGGGTAAGTTGCTGGTTGTTGACTTGACCACCGGTAAATCTCACGACGAGCCGCTAAACGAAACATACGCCGCACAGTACATCGGCGGCGCGGGACTGGCGGCACGCTATCTGTACGATGCGATTGACGCGCGCACGGATCCGCTGGGCGTGGACAATCTGTTGATTTTTATGACCGGTCCGCTCGACGCGACCGCCGCGCCGAGCGCTGGACGCTTTGTCGTCGTCGCGCGCTCACCGCAAACCGGGCTGTACGGCGAGGCGAACGCCGGCAACTTTTTCGGACCCGACCTCAAGCTTGCGGGCTACGACGGCATCATCGTGCGCGGTAAAGCGCCGACGCCGGTCTATCTGCTGATCCGCGACGGCAAAGTCGAACTACGCGACGCGGCGCATCTGCGCGGCAAGACGACGTACGAGACCGGTGATACCATCCGCGCAGAGTTGGACGATCAAAAATTAACCGTCGCCGCGATTGGTCCTGCCGGCGAGAATCTCGTCAAGTACGCGCTCATCCTGGCGACGAACGCGCGACCCGGCGCAAAGAAAGGCATCGCCGGGCGCTGCGGTATGGGCGCGGTGATGGGATCGAAAAACCTCAAAGCGATTGCCGTGCGCGCTGGTCGTACCCAGATCGCGCTGCACGACCCCGAAGCGTTCAAGGCGGCGGTGCGCCCGGCGGTCGATATGCTGCCGGACGACCTATCGACCCAAGTCTGGCGCGCCGTCGGTACCTCTGGCGGAATGGATATGTTCGGGATGCAGGGCAATGTCCCAACGAAATATTGGACGCAGGGCGCATTCGAGTACGACAAGATCAGCGGTAACCTGCTGGCGGAGACGATTCTGACCGGGCACGCGACGTGTCACGCGTGCATGGTCGCGTGCGGACGGAAGGTCGCGCGCGCGGCGGGACACGATTTGCCGCACGCCGAAGGTCCCGAGTACGAAACACTCGCAGCGTTCGGTTCGCTGATGCTGAACGACGATTTGGAAATGATTACCTACATCGGCTCGCAGTGCGACGCACTGGGGATGGACTCGATCAGCGCGGGCTCGACCATCGCGTTCGCGACGTACCTGCGCGCGGAAGGATGGGCGCCTGCGTCGGCGTTCGACGGATTCGATTTTCATTGGAGCGACCCGCAGCAAGCGCTGCAGCTCGTGCAGCTGATCGCGCGGCGCGAGGGCGTGGGCGACGCGCTCGCCGAAGGATCGCGAAACCTCGGTGCGCGTTACGGCGTCGAAGGGATGGCAGTGCAATTCAACGGGATGGAGCCGGCGATGCACGACCCGCGCGCGCAGAGTGGAATGGCGCTGGTGTATTCCACATCGCCCATCGGCGGCAGCCACAATCAGTCGGACTATTATATGGTCGATTTGACCGGCCGCGCGATCGACGATTTGGGCATCGGTGCGACGGATCGTTTTGAGGTCGCGGGCAAAGCCGCGAACGTTGCGCGGCACCAGAATTGGCGCGCGGTCAGCGCGTCGCTCGTTCAGTGCATTTTCCCGAATCCGCCGGTGAAAAACGTCGTGGAGATGATCGCGGCGGCAACCGGTTATGACATCACGCTCGACAACGTGCTGTCGTACGGCGAGCGAATGTGGGACTTGAAACGCGCGCTGAACATCAAACTGGGCTACGCCGCGCGCGCGAGCGAAAAGATGCCGGAATTGTTGCTCCGCGCGCTGGCGGATGGCGGCACGGAAGGACACGTGGCGGAACTCGAGCCGATGCTGCGCGAGTATTACGTGGCGCGCGATTGGGATTGGGCAACCGGCAAGCCGCGCCGCGAGAAATTGCTCGCGCTGGGGATGCCGGAGATCGCGCGAGATTTATGGGGATAAACCGGAGCAAGCCCTGATGATGTCGGACAGATACCGATGAAGCCAATTCGTCTTTCTGGTCATGCCCGCGAAAACCTACGCTTTCGCGGCGCAATAGAAGAAGAGGTCGTTGATGCGATTCAATCTTCCAAATGGCAGCCGGCGGAACTGGGACGATGGGAATGTCGGAAAGATTTCGCGTATGGGAAAGATTGGAATAACAAAACGTATGCCACGAAACAGGTCCGTCCAATCTTTGTCGAAGAATCTGAAGAGATTGTGGTGGTGACTGTCTACACCTACTATTTCTAGAAAGGGGAAAACGCTATGAGGATCACATACGATACGGAAGTGGATGCGTTGTATATCCGGTTCATTGAGACAACAGTAACTTCTGCGCATGTAGCCGAAGGAATCGCAGTGGATTACGCCGCAGATGGACGAATCGCTGGCATCGAGATTCTTGACGCCCTTAAGCGCTTTGGGAGTCCGGAAGTCTTTCGTCGTGTCGTGCTCGAAGACGTCGCGTTGGCAGAGCCAGTGGCTCCCAAGTAACCATTGGCGAACAACGACCCTCTATCTCGGATTAGCCAAAAATCCACAACCTGTGGTAGAATCCAGATCGAACCCACATGAAACTTTCCTTCTACGGCGCGGCGCGCACGACCACCGGCTCGATGCACCTCGTCGAGACAGGGTCGCAGCGCATTTTGCTCGACTGCGGTCTGTACCAGGGACACCGCGACGAAGCCTTCGCGCGAAATTCCCATCTACCGTTTGATCCCCAGACGATCGATACGGCGTTCCTCTCGCACGCGCACATCGATCATTCCGGCAATCTGCCGACGCTGGTCAAGAACGGCTTTGCCGGCGAAGTGAACTGCACGGCCGCGACGCGCGATCTCGTTACCCTGATGCTGCGCGATAGTGCGCGCATCCAGGAACAGGACGCTGAGTACCTCAATCAGAAGAAATCGCGGCGCGGGTTGCCCCGGATCGAACCGCTGTACACCACTCAGGACGCCGAACGCGCGCTGCCGCGTCTGGTGGGACACGCGTACGAGCAGTGGTTCAATCTCGCCGGCGGCGCGCGCGTCATGATGCTCGACGCCGGGCATATCCTTGGCTCCGCCATCACCGTCTTTGAGTTCAACGACCAGGGACGCACGCTGCGCCTCGGCTTTACCGGCGACTTGGGACGACCGGGCGCGCTCTTGCTGCGTGACCCGGAGATCGTTCGCAACCTCGACTATCTGATTATCGAAAGCACCTACGGCGACCGCGAGCACGGCGCGCTGACCGACAGCGAAGACGAACTCACGCGCGTCGTCCGTCAGACCGTCGCGCGCGGCGGCAAGGTCATCATTCCGTCGTTCGCCGTCGAGCGCACGCAGGAAGTGGTCTACACGCTGCACTTGAAGCGTGAGGCGGGACAGCTTCGCAGCGTGCCCACGTTCGTCGATTCGCCGCTGGCGATCAATGCCACGGACGTCTTTCGCCTTCACGCCGAATGCCTGCGCGAAGAACTGCGCGACGATTTGCTCGCGCACGACGATCCGTTCGGCTTTAGCGGGCTGAAATATACGCGCACGGTCGACGAATCCAAGGCAATCAACGCGATCCGCGATTCGTGCGTGATTATCTCCGCCAACGGCATGTGCGAAGCTGGACGCATCCTGCATCACCTGAAGAACAACATCGAAGACGAACGCAATACCATCCTGTTCGTCGGCTATCAAGCCGAAAATACGCTGGGTCGCCGCTTGATCGACGGCGCAAAAAAAGTGAAAATCTTTGGCGATGAGTTCAACGTGCGCGCAGAAATCCAGAGCGTGACCGGATTCAGCGCGCACGCCGACCGTACCGAGCTGTTGGACTGGGCGTCCCAGGTGAAAGAAAATCTGAAAGGGGTATTCGTGGTTCACGGCGAGGAGAAATCCGCGCTGTCGTTTGCCGACGCCTTGCGCGCTTTGGGCGGATTCACGGTGACAGTGCCGCAGCCAGGTCAAACCATCGAACTGTAAGGAGTCTACCACAATGAATTTTGATGAAGCCGAAGCCAGATTCCGGGAACTGCAAGCGCGCGTGCAACGCGGCGAAGCGATCAGCCGCGCCGAGTACGAAGATCAGGTCAGCCAGCTGGCGGTCCAAGACCGCAACGGCGTGCTGTGGGAGATCAACCCGCGCACCGGCAAGTGGATGTACTTTGACGGCGCAGAATGGGTTTCCGGCACGCCGCCCGGACACGATACGTCCGCCGTCATTCCAAATCCGTTGAAAGCTCCACCACCTCCGCCGCCATCGAACGCTCCGCTCTTTACTACGCCGCCACCTCCACCGCCGGCGCGCCCGGTTGCTCCGCCGGTGCCGCCGCGTCCGGTAACGCCGCCTAGCGCGAGCGTGAACGCGTCGCCGTCCAAAAGTTCGCCAGAATCGCTCAAGCCATACGTTCGACCGCGGGACAAGTCGGCGACAGCTGCCGCCGCGCCGGGAGGCGAATCTGCCAAAGGCGAGCGCGCGGCATCGCCGCTGGGTATGTTTGGACCGAATCGAGAATGGGTGCCGCTCGCGATTGGCGCGGTCGTGCTGCTACTCTGCGCGCTCTTGTTAATCGGCGTATCGCAGTTTGTCTTGCCCAAACTCGGCGTCGTTTCGCAGTCGACGCCAACCAAGACGGTTGCGCTCGCACTGCCGGCGACCGCCGTGCCGACTGTCGTGCGGCTGCCTACTTCGCTGCTGCCAACCGCGACGCCAGCCCAGGTGCTCGCCAAAGTGGTTGAAGCGGTCGTGAACGTCCGCAGTGGTCCCAGCACCAAGGACAGGATCATCAGCCGGGTGAAGAAAAACGATCAGCTCGTTCTGATCGGACGCATTCAAGACAGTACGTGGTACCAGGTGAATATCGCCGGCTTAACTGAACCGGGCTGGATTTTTGCTCAGACGCTCCAGATCGTCAGCGGCGATCAGAACTCGCTGCCGCTGGCGGGTCCGGCAACGCCGACGCCGAAACCGGCTGCGCGTCCGTCGGTCCAGTCTACGCCTACGCTCATCCCGCTAGGCACGTTGCCGACGCCGACGTCCAAGCCGTAACCCTTCAGAGCCGGTCTGAAAAGTTCTGGATCTCTCGCAAAGACGCAAAGGGTTTAGATAAATTTCTTGGCGACTTGGCGGCTTGGCGTGAGTTTTCAGACAGGTTCTCAGAGCGCCGGGGCGGTCCGCGGATCGCTCTGCCCAAATATTTTTAAAAGGAGATTTCGTTGCAAGGCATAGAAGAACAGCTCGTTCTCTTTCTCCAAAACCTTTTTCAGACGATGGGGTGGCCCGGCGTCATCATCGCAATGACGATTGAATCGGCGTGCATCCCGCTGCCCAGCGAGGTGACGATGCCGCTCGCCGGTTGGATGCTGGTGCAGGCGCAGGGATTGTCGCAGACGTTTCTGCTCGTCGCAGCGTTCTGGGGCGCAGTTGGCAACACGCTCGGCTCGATCATCACCTACTGGGTCGGCGCGCGTGGCGGTCGCCCGCTGCTCGAAAAGTACGGTAAGTATATCCTGATTTCCAAGCGCGATATGGACGTGGCGGACCGTTGGTTCGCGCGCTGGGGCGAGCCGACTGCGTTCTTCTCTCGTATGCTGCCGGTCGTGCGTACGTTTATCTCGCTGCCTGCCGGCATCGCGCGGATGAATTTCGCGCGGTTCACGGTGCTCACCTTCATCGGTTCGTTCATCTGGAGCGGCGTGCTGGCGTGGGCGGGTTTTGTCTTCGGCTCGCATTGGCGCGCGGTGCGCGAGGCGATGCGTCCGTTCGACCTGCCGGTCATCCTCATCATCTTGGTTCTGGTCGCGCTGTACGTATATCGTCATTTGAAGCACGCGCGCGAGGACAGTAAGCAGGTTTCGGCGGAATAGCCGCACGCGTCGGTCGACAAAGAGGTCGCGGGATGGGGGACCGCTCCGTCCCGCGTTTGTTTATTGCCATCCGGCGGCTTGTGCTAAAATAGAGTGGAACATTCTCCGCTCTTTGAACGTCAATTGGTAAGATGAGTCAACAACCTTCCGATCCAATCAAATCCCCCGATCTCGCCTCCGCCGCACCAACTCCCGAAGTGTCCACGCCGCGCCGTCACGGCACGAATTGGCGCGCCACGCGGGCGGCAATTCTGCGCGCACTGTCGATACTAGCGGTCGCGTTCATCGTCGTCGCGTGTATCGGCGTCGTCGGCGCGGTGGGCGTCTACGCGTATTTTGCCCAGTCGCTGCCATCCGCCGATCAATTGGCGGGCAGAGCGGAAGAGCAATCGACCAAGATTTACGACCGCAATGGCGAGTTGTTGTTCGAGCTATTCGATACCAACGGCGGGCGGCGCACGGTCGTGCCGATCTCGCAAATTCCGACGGTGCTGAAGCAAGCGACGATTGCGACCGAAGACCCAACCTTCTATTCCAATCTCGGCGTCGACCCGCGCGGTATTTTGCGCGCGGTCTACTATCTCGTCTTGACCGGCAAACCGGTGGGTGGCGGCGGCAGCACGATCACCCAGCAACTCGTTCGCAACACGCTCATCACGCCCGAGCCGACGATCCAGCGCAAAATCCGCGAAGGAATTCTCGCGCTTGAAGTCACGCGGCGGTACTCCAAGGATCAAATCCTCGAGTACTATCTGAACGTGATTCCATACGGCAACCTTGCCTACGGCATCGAAGCCGCGGCAGAAACGTATTTCGGCAAGCGCGCCCAAGACCTCACACTGCCTGAAGCATCGCTGCTCGCCGGCTTGCCGCAAGCGCCCACCGCGTACGATCCGTGTCTGGATCCCAACGCCGCGCTGAATCGGCAGCAAGATGTCCTGCGGCTGATGACCAACGCCGGCTATATCACGCCAGCCCAAGCTGCCGCGGCAGCCGCGACGACCCAACAGCTCCTCACGTCTAACGCTTTTAGCACGCGCTGCGCGGAAAAGGTGGCGATCAAAGCGCCGCACTTTGTCGTCTACGTGCGCGAGTTGCTGGAGCAGATGTACGGCTCCGAAGTCGTTTACAAGGGCGGCTTGCAGGTCTACACAACGCTGGATATGAAAATGCAGACCATCGCCGAGGACGAAGCGCGCAAGCAGATCGCCGCGCTCGCCGGCAAGAACGTGACGAACGCGTCGCTCGTCGCGCTCAATCCCAAGACCGGCGAAATTTTGGCGATGCTCGGCAGCGTCGATTTCTTCGACAAGA
>DAIDTM010000264.1 GCA_027457205.1 Anaerolineae bacterium
GTGTTGAACAGATTGAAGAACGCCAAGCCATAGCCGAGGCGCAGCGGCGCGAACGCAAAGATCAAGCCAGCGGTAAAAGCAGCAAGTGTCGAGCCGCGCGCGGCGAGTCGGCGGTTCTGCATAACAAACTGCACGACCAGAAACGTCTGGAACGGCGGCAGAGGATGCGGATCGAATTTGTCATTTGTCATTTGCCATGTGGAATTTGAAATGACATATTCCGCGAGCAAAAACATTCCGTAGGCGGTGAGAACGCTCGCGGCAAGATAGAGCAGGTTGTACGTGGGAATCAGCCCGATGAGGAATTGCAGCGGGATCGAGGCGAACGCGATCAGCGAAACCGCCCACATCAACTGCGTCGCGCCGCCGAGCGGATAGTAGACAAAGTCGGTGCGGAACGGATTGACGTGCAGATCGACCAGCGCGGTCTTTGCCCAGCCCAGCGCCCACAGGAAACTCGTCGAATCGCCCGGCACGCCCGGAATCACCGAGGCGAAATTCAGCGCGAGGGGAAACGTCATGACGAGCGCGATGACCGTGTATGCGATTATAACAATGACATGTTTACGCTGATGACGCATCCCGTTTCACGTTTCAACGTTCGAACGTTCAACTTCAGTTTCAGACTCATTGGAGAACCGTTGGCACATCGTAGATCGTCCGGATGACAAAATCCGCGCTGTCGCTTCCCTCTGCCGCGCGCGGATTGTCGTTCCCGTCGAGCCACACGGTTTGCATTCCCAGCGCTTTCGCCGGCGCAAGATTGCGCGCCGTATCGTCGATCATCAGGCACTCGTCCGCGCGCACCGGCAACGCGGCGGCGACCTTGGAATAGGCGGACGGCGTTGGTTTGCTCTCGTACGCGATAAAATTGATGTCGAAGATTTCCGCGAAATATTTTTCGACGCCGAGCGCGCGCAGGACGCGCCGCGCGTAATCTGCCGGCGCGTTCGTGAAAATCGATTTCTGCTGCGACAGCGCGGCAAGCATCGCATCCAGCCGCGCATCGGGATGCAAGTACTTGACGAGATCAATGTCGTGCACGTAATCCAAAAACGCCTGCGCGTCGATGTGCCGCTCGATGTACAAGCCGCGCAGCGTCGTCCCGTAGCGCGCCCAATAATCGCGCCGGACGTGGTCAACTTCTTTCGGCGAGATGCCAACCTGCTCGATCATATATTCGCTCATCCGCGCGCTGATTTCGTGCATCAGCCCGGCAGACGTGGGATAAAGCGTATCGTCCAAATCGAAGAGAATGTATCGGATCATAACTACTCTGACGGTGGACGGAGGACGGACGACGGAAGGGCGTTGGCGTCCGTCCTCCGTCTTCCGTCATCCGTCGCGATCTCTTCACGCGCGGCAAGATAGATGCCGATCAAAATCAGCGCGCCGCCGGCAAGTTTGATCGGCTCGGGCACTTGACCCAGGATCGGAATCGCGAACGCCGTCGCGCCAATCGGCTCCGCCAAAATCGTCACGGTGACGAAGGTCGCCGACAAATACTTGAGCGCCCAGTTGTACGACGAATGTCCGATGAGTTGCGGTCCCGCCGCGAGTAATATCACCAGCCCATACGCCGCCGGCGAATAGCCCAGCAAACTAATGCCCATCGCCCACGCGGTCGCGAGCAGCACCATCGCCGCGGTCGAATACACCAGACTGATGTACGCCATCAGCGACAACCGACCGCGCAAGCGCCGACCGATGAGCAAATAGCCCGACACCATCACCGCGCCGCCGAGCGCGAGCGCATCGCCTTGCAACGATCCGGCGCTGGCGTGTCCCAGGTCGGTCAGACCAACCAGCGCGCCGCCGATTGCGGCGACCGCGATGCCAACGACCGTTCCGCGCTGCAGCGATTCGCGCAGCAGCACGACCGACGCGAGCGCGACGAACAGCGGATTCGTGCTGACCAAGCCGATGGAACTCATCACCGACGTGTAATCGAGCGACGAGATCCAGAACGCGAAATGGAATGCGAGAAAAACGCCGGAGACCATCGCCAGCGCGAGGTCACGCGGCGCGAGCCGGCGCAACTCATCACGCGAACGCGCCAGCGCGATGGGAGCGAGCGCAATGGCTGCCATCGTCAGGCGCAACGCGGCGATTGCGACCGCCGGCATTCCATCCTGCAGCGCGAACGTGATCAGGAAGGACGACGACGAAACGGCGAGAACGCCAAGGGCGAGAATGAGATAGGGCTTGACGGAAGACCGAAGACGGATGACCGAAGACAGCGTCAATTCTCCGTCCTCCGTCTTCCGTCTTCCGTCAGTATTTCACCGAGCAATCCAAGATCGATGTTCCCACCGCTCAGCACCGCGACGACGCGCTTGCCGCTCAAATTCACCTTGCGCGCAAGGAGCGCCGCCACTCCCACCGCGCCGGAACCTTCGACGATGACTTGCTGTGTCGCCGCGAGCGCGCGAATCGCCGCGCGCGTTTCGTCCTCCTCAACCAGCACGACATCGTCAATCAGTTTTTGCTGCGCCGCTTCAAAAACCATTTTGCCGATGCCGCCGGCAAGCCCATCGCAGATCGTCGGCGCGGCGGCGTATTCTTCGTAGCATTTGTCGTCGCGCAGCGAGTCACGCAACGCGGGCGATGCGGCGGGCTGCACCGCGATAATCTTCACCAACGGCGCGAGCGTTTTTACCGCAACCGCAATACCGACGATCATTCCGCCGCCGCCCACCGGCACGAGAATCGCGTCAACGTCTGGCAAATCTTCCAAGATTTCCAGCCCAATCGTTCCCTGCCCCGCGACGGTGCGCGGATCATCGTACGCGTGGATGAACGTCGCACCGGTTTCGCGCTGGTACGCCTCCGCCGCGTGATGCGCGTCGTCGTACGTCTCGCCGACCGCGCGGACCTGCACTGGGAACTGGCGCAGCTTGTCGACTTTCGCGCGCGGCGCGGTGCGCGGCACAAAGATCGTCGCCGGCGAGACGTTCAGCGCGCGGGCGGCATAGCCGACGCCGAGCGCGTGGTTGCCCGCGCTCGCGGTGACCACGCCGTGCGCGCGTTCCTCCGGCGTCATCAAAGCCATCCGATTTAGCGCGCCCCGCAGCTTGAACGAGCTAGTGATCTGCCAATTTTCAAGCTTGAGAAACACCGACGCGCCGACGCGCTCGCTGAGCAGAAACGAATCGCGCAGCGGCGTGCGAAAGAGGTACGGGTGAATCGTCCGCTGCGCGCTCAAGATTTCCTGAAGCGTAACCATTGCGCGCAATTCTATACGATGTTGGGGGAAAGTCAAAATCCAAAAATCAAAAGCTAAAAGTTAGAGTGCGCGGTTTTCACTTTTAGCTTTTGACTTTATACTTTTGATTTTCTATGCTACAATATCGTCGATGCCCATCCACATTCTCTCCGACGACCTTGCCGCGAAAATCGCCGCGGGTGAAGTGATCGAGCGCCCGGCGTCCGTGGTGAAGGAATTGATCGAAAACTCTATCGACGCGGGCGCGCGCGAAATCAAGGTCG
>DAIDTM010000265.1 GCA_027457205.1 Anaerolineae bacterium
GATCGGCAGTCGATACGCCGGGCTTGATCCTTTCGCGCAGCGCTTCTTGCGCCTCCGCGACGATCCGCCCAGCTTCACGCATGATCGCGATTTCGCTCTTCGACTTGATAACTATCACAAAGTCTCTACTGCCTTGACGACGTCCAATTGAACTTTTTCGATGTCGCGTTCGCCGTCAATCTCGCGCAGCAACCCCGCCGCGCGATAGTATTCGATTAACGGCTGGGTCTGCGTGGAATATACGGCGAGTCGGCGGCGCACTGTGTCCGGCTTGTCGTCGTTCCGCTGCTCCAATGGGCTGCCGTCCCGGTCGCAGCGCCCCGCGACCTTCGGCGGATTCGACAGCAAATTGTACACCGCGCCGTCGGTTGGGCAAACCCAGCGCGCCGTCAGTCGCTGAATGAGCAGCTCGTCGCGCACGCTGACCAACAGCACCGCGCCGATGCGTTTCCCTTCCTTCGCGAGCGCGTCGTCCAGCGCTTTGGCTTGCGCCTCGGTGCGCGGAAAACCATCGAACACCACACCGCGCGCGCAATCGGGCCGCGCGATGCGGTCCATCACCATCTGGATCGTCACATCGTCCGGCACCAGTTCGCCCTTGTCCATATACGACTTGGCGAGTTTGCCGAGCGGTGTTTGTTTGGAAACGTTCTCGCGGAACAGGTCGCCGCTGGAAATGTGCGCCAGACCGACGCGTTCCCGTAGCATCTCGGCTTGCGTCCCTTTGCCCGCGCCCGGCGCGCCGAGCAAGATGATGTACGTTGGGTTGTCCATGCGTCCTCTCCATCGAGGGAATCACGAACCAGAATGCGAACCACCCTGCCATCAGTGGCTACACTATCGCAATTCGCTATTCGCAATGCGCTACTTGATAAACCCTTCGTAGTGGCGCATCAGCAACTGCGCCTGCAACTGCTTCATCGTGTCCAGCACCACGCCGACGACGATCAGCAAGCCAGTGCTCGTGATGATCAACGTGGTCGTTTCCGTTACGTCTTGCAACAGGAACGGCAGAATCGCGACGAGACCCAGGAACAGCGCGCCGACCAACGTAATGCGCTGGAGTACGCCGTTCAGATAGTCCTCGGTCTTTTTCCCTGGTCGAATGCCGGGAATGAAACCGCCCTGCTGCTGCAACACTTCCGGTAGGTTCTGCTGGCGGAAGATAATGTCGGTGTAAAAGAACGTGAATGCCACCACCATCAAGAAATAGACGATCCAGTACACCGGGTTGCTCTGATTGAACGCGCTGACGACGGCATTCGCGAGTCCACTGACAAACGTGTTGCTCGATCCGACAAAGTAGCCGGCGATGACGCCTGGGAAAATCAAGATCGAGATGGCGAAGATCAACGGAATCATACCGGACGAATTGACGCGCAGCGGAATGTGCGTGCTTTGTCCGCCGTACATCTTGGTGCCGCGCACGCGCTTGCCATACTGGACCGGCACGCGGCGATGCCCTTCCTGAATGTAGACAATTCCGACGATGGTAATCACCGAGACGATGACGAACACCAGCAGCGCCGTCACCTGGCTCGTTTGCAGCATCTGCCCCACGCGCTGCGGAATGGCAGCGACAATGCCGCTGAGAATGATGATCGAAATACCGCTGCCGATGCCCTGCTCCGAGATCAACTCGCCGAGCCACATCGCAAAAATCGTTCCCGCGGTCAGCGAAACGATGATCGAGATGGTTTCCAGCGGGTACGTCGTCAGTCCAAATTTCGTCAGTACCGGCGGATTGCTCTGCGTCAACACCAGCGCCTGCGCAAAACCTTGCAGCGCCGCCAGCGGGATCGTCAGCAAGTGGGTGTATTGATTGATGCGTTGACGACCGGCGTCGCCGCCCTCGCGCTGCAAGCGCTCCAACGACGGAATGATCCCGGTCGCCAGCTGCATAATAATCTGCGCCGTGATGTAGGGATACACCCCCATCGCCAAGACGGAAAAGTTCGAAAGCGCGCCGCCCGAAAATAGATCAAGAAAGCCCAACAGTTGGTTCTGCGCGAACATATTTTTGAGCGCGGTGGGGTCGACGTTCGGCACAGGAATGTGCGCTCCCAAGCGGTAGATCACCAGAATGAGCAACGTGAAAAGAATCTTGTTGCGCAAGTCCGGCAAACGCATCGCATTTCGAACTGCATCTAACATCAAAAACCTCCAATAAGCCAATTTGCCAATTGCCAATGAGCCAAAACAAATAATTCGATTTGGTTCATTGGCTCATTGGTTCATTGGTTTATCTCTTCCACGGTCCCGCCTGCCGCGGCAATCTTTTCCTTTGCGCTCGTCGAGAACGCGTGCGCCTTGACCGTCAATGCCTTGCTCAGCGCGCCGCTGCCCAGCACCTTGACGTGCTCCGGATGGTGGACCAATCCGTGCTGCACCAGCGCTTCCGGCGTCACTTCCGCGCCGGCGTCAAACCGCGCCTCTAGCGCGTCGAGATTGACCACCGCATATTCGACGCGGTGGATGTTGGTGAACCCGCGCGTGTGCGGCAGACGACGCACCAACGGCAACTGACCGCCTTCAAAGTACGGCTTGATGCCGCGCCCGGTGCGCGCGCGCTGACCTTTGGTACCGCGTCCGGCAGTCTTGCCCTGACCGGCAGAAATGCCGCGTCCCACGCGGCGGCGTTTCTTCGTCGATCCTTCGGCAGGTCGCAAATCGTGTAACTTCATTTTACTTCTTCCATCGTAACGAGGTGTCTCACCGTAAACGCCATTCCGCGCACCTGCGGCGTATCGGCGTGCTCCACCGTCTGTCCTAGTTTGCGCAATCCCAGCGCCGCAATCGTCGCCTTTTGATTCTTTTTATATCCGATGGCGCTCTTGACCCACGTAATTTTCAGTTTACCCTGGCTTGCCATTTTCAGTTCTCCTCCACGGCGGCAAGAGCTGCTGCACCGGCTTGTTCCGCCGCTTGGCTTCCACTTCGGCGTCAACCATGTCGTGCAGCGCCAGAACGGTCGCGCGCACGACATTCAAGCGGTTCGAACTGCCGAGCGATTTCGTCAACACATCACGCACGCCCGCGCATTCCAACACCGCGCGCACGCCGCCGCCAGCGATAACGCCGGTGCCGGGCGTCGCCGGTTTCAGCATCACCTGGGACGCGCCGTATTTCGATGTGATCGGATGCGGAATCGTCGTCCCGGCAAGCGCCACCTTCTGCATCGTCTTGCGCGC
>DAIDTM010000266.1 GCA_027457205.1 Anaerolineae bacterium
AATTCGCTCTCTTTGCCGAGACCGACGACGCACACGCGCGCAGCGGGCAGCTTGTCGAGCGTGTGCACAATTGTTGCGCTGCCGAATTTGCCTTTGATGTCGCCTTGCGCGATCAGTTTGCTGAGCAAGCCGCCCAGCGCCTTGTCAACTGCTCCGGTCGCGCCGCCGGGCGTTGTCACGCCGTCAAACAAATTGACGACGATACCGTCGCCTTTCCAGGTTGCGATATCGCCAACTTGAACTTGCAGTTCCATGACTTGCCTCCGGTATATTTCAAAATAGATTTCTGGTGAACGCGCGGCATTGTAGCACAGTCACGAGGGAGCGTCAAGGAAACTGGCACATCATCTGTTTGACTTTTCGCCTTGCCGCGTCTATACTTTGCGCCATCATCGCGATTGTGAGGAATCGACATCATGAAACTCTCTCATCACTTTGGCGCGACGCTGCGCGAAGCGCCCGCCGGCGTCGAAGCCGTCAGCGCGCAGTTGCTGCTGCGCGCCGGTTACATTCGTCAGTTGGGGCAGGGCTTGTTTTCGTACTTGCCGCTCGCCAAACGCGCGCTCGTCAAAATCGAAAACATTATGCGCGAGGAGATGAACGCGATTGGCGGTCAGGAAATGACGATGCCAGTCACGCATCCCGCCGAAATCTGGAAGGCGACCGGGCGCTGGTATACGGTGGGTCCCGAAATGGCGCGCTTTAAGGACCGCAAAGACCGGGATATGGTGCTGGCGATGACGCACGAAGAAGTCGTCGCCGACCTTTGCAAGACCGAGATCAAATCGTACAAGCAGCTGCCGCAGTTGGTCTATCACATCCAGATGAAATTCCGCGACGACCCGCGCCCGCGCGCTGGCTTGATCCGCGTCCGCGAATTTACGATGAAAGATTCGTACTCGCTCGACCTCGACGACGCGGGACTGGACGTGCAGTACCGCGCGCATTATCAGGCGTATTTTAACATCTTCAATCGCTGCGGCGTGCCGGCGATTGCGGTCGGCTCTGACGTGGGGATGATGGGCGGCTCGCTCGCGCACGAGTATATGTACCTCACGCCGGTCGGCGAGGACACGCTGGTTTTGTGCCGCCACTGCGGCTACGCGGCGAACCGACAGATCGCGCGGTTTGCGAAAAAACCGGCGGCGCCAGAAGAATTGAAGCCGCTCGATAAAGTCGCGACGCCGGACTGCAAGACGATTGACGCGCTCGCGGCGTTGCTCAAGATTCCGAAAAGCAAAACTGCCAAAGCCGTCTTTATGATTGCCGGGCACGAGGGCGCCGGCAAGCCGCGCGAAGAATTCATCTTCGCGATCGTGCGCGGCGATATGGAAGTGAACGAGACGAAACTGACGAATGTGACCAAAGCCGATTGGCTGCGTCCGGCGACCGACGACGAGATTCGCGCGGTCGGCGCGACGCCCGGCTACGCGTCGCCCATTGGTCTTGTTGGGGCGCACGGCCGTGCGCCCGTACAGGTCGTCGTTGACGATGCGGTGCCCGCGTCGCCCAATCTAGTCGCTGGCGCGAACGAAGCCGGCTATCACCTGCTGAACAGGAACACGCCGCGCGATTACGCCGCGTCGGTTGTTGCCGACATCGCGGCTGCCGGCGACGGCGATGCGTGCATCAACTGCGGACACGAACTGTACACCTCGCGCGGCGTGGAGATCGGCAACATCTTCAAACTCGGCACGCGCTATTCGGCGGCGATTGGCGCGACGTACCTCGCCGCCGATGGAACGAGCAAGCCCATCGTGATGGGCTCGTACGGCATCGGCTCGGGGCGTTTGCTGGCGTGCGTCGCGGAAGAGCATCACGACGAACGCGGCTTGATCCTGCCCATCACCGTCGCGCCGTACCAGGTACACCTGGTCTCGCTTGGCGCAGCCGATGTCGCCGAACGCGTGTACCGCGCGCTGCTTGCCGCGAACGTCGAGGTGCTGTTCGACGACCGCGACGAAAGTCCCGGCGTCAAGTTCGCCGACGCGGATTTGATCGGACTGCCGATCCGTCTAACGGTGAGCGCGAAATCGCTCAAGAGTGGCGGCGTGGAGTTGAAGCGGCGCGACCAAAAAGACGTGGCGATCATCGCCGAGTCCGATGTCGTCGCGCGCGTGCAGCAGGAGATCAAATCGCTGCTGGATGAGATCGCGGCGAAAGTCGTGCCCGTGCCGATGAAGTGACGGAAGTGACAATTCGGCTATTGCCGCGCCGGTGTCGTCATGATATAATGGCGGTGCACGCGAAGCCCATTGCAATCGTTGCCTCTGATTGGCAACTCAACACCCGACTGCGCGCCAGCGCGCAGTCGGTTTTGTTTTTCACCGGAAACACCTGGAGAGGAGCGACGATGGACCACAATCCGTCGCCGCGCTTGGCGAACCATTCGCGCATCGCGATCATCGGCGGAGGACCGGCGGGCAGTTTCTTCGCGCTCGAAGCGTTATCGATTGCCGCGCGGCTCGGCTGGCGGCTCGACATCACGGTCTTTGAGCGCAAGGATTTGTCCGCGGCGGGTCCGCGCGGCTGCAATATGTGCGCCGGCATTCTGTCCGGGCGCACGATGGAAGGACTCGCCGCGCTCGGTATGACGCTGCCCCCGGAGATCGTGCGAGCGCAGATTCGCACGTACCAGCTGCACTGGGGCGAGCACGCGATTGCGATTCATCCGTCCGATCCATCGCGCCAGGTGTTTTCGGTGTATCGCGCTGGCGGTCCGCGCAAAAGCCCGCACGCGCCCACGGCTGGGTTCGACGATTATTTGCTCAATACTGCCAAAGCGCGCGGTGTGCGCGTCGTCAACGAACGCGTCGAGCGAATCGTGTTCGACGGTTTACCGCGCGTGCGCACCGCCACGCGCGAAGAGATTTTCGATTTGGTCGTCCTCGCGGTCGGCGTGAACGCGACGCCGCCGATTCTTGAGCCCCTCGAATATACGCATCCACCTACCGAAACGATGGCGCAGGACGAACTCGCCATCGCTCCAGCGCCCGGTTTTGCGATCGACAGCACCGTCCACGTCTACTTTGAGCAGCCGCACGGTTTGATCTTCGGCGCGTTGATTCCCAAAGGCGGATTCGCGAACGTTTCGCTGCTGGGACGCCATTTTGGACGCGACAGCATCGATGAGTTTCTCGCCGTTCCTCAGGTCGCCGCTATTGCGGGCAGCCAGCCGCCGCGATTGTGCGGCTGTCGTCCGCGCGTGGCGGTCGCGCCGGCGCGCGGGTATTACGCAGACCGCTTTGTAGCGGTCGGCGCCGCGTGCGTG
>DAIDTM010000267.1 GCA_027457205.1 Anaerolineae bacterium
CGTCGTCAGTCTGGGCGGCTACGCGGATATTTTCTTGCGGAACACGCTGGCGAGCGGCGTGGTGCCGCAGATCAGCGCGATCATGGGACCGTGCGCGGGCGGCGCGGTCTATTCGCCGGCGCTGACCGATTTTATTTTCATGGTCAAGGACACGAGTTACATGTTCGTGACCGGACCGGATGTCGTCAAAACGGTGACGCACGAAGACGTGACGTTCGAGCAGCTCGGCGGCGCGGTCGTGCATAACGAAAAGAGCGGCGTCGCGCACTTTGCGGCGGAAAATGAAGAACACTGTGTTTCGATGATTCGTAATTTGCTGAGCTATCTTCCGCAGAACAATATGGAAGAGCCGCCACTGGTCCGTCCCAACGACGATCCGCTCCGCGCCGACGAAGCGCTCGATTCGCTCGTTCCCGATCAGCCGGCGAAACCGTACGATATGAAGGAAGTCATCCACCACATTGTCGACGACGGCGAGTTTCTCGAAGTGCACGAGCATTACGCGCAAAACATCATCGTCGGTTTTGCGCGCTTGAACGGCAGGGTCGTCGGAATTGTCGCGCAGCAGCCGATGGTGCTGGCAGGCGTGCTCGACATCAACGCGTCGGTCAAGGGCGCGCGCTTTGTGCGCTTTTGCGATAGTTTCAATATCCCGATCGTGACGTTCGAAGATGTGCCGGGGTTTTTGCCGGGCGTTGGACAGGAACACGGCGGAATCATTCGGCACGGCGCGAAATTGCTCTACGCGTACTGCGAGGCGACGGTGCCGAAGATCACGGTGATCACCCGCAAGGCGTATGGCGGCGCGTACGACGTAATGAGCAGCAAGCACATTCGCGGCGACCTGAACTATGCGTGGCCCACTGCGGAGATCGCGGTGATGGGACCGGACGGCGCGGTGAACATCATCTACCGCGAAGAAATCACGAGCGCCGCCGATCCCGAGGCGATGCGGCAGAAACTGACGCAGGAGTATCGTGATCATTTTGCGAATCCGTACGTCGCGGCGTCGCGCGGATACATCGACGATGTGATCGAGCCGCATCAGACGCGCGCCAAGCTGATCGCCGGCTTGGAGATGCTGCAAAACAAGCGCGACACGAATCCGCCAAAGAAGCATGGGAATTTGCCGTTGTGAAAGGATGAAGAAGGGAAATGGCAAAAGTTACATTGACAAAAGCCAATATGCCCAAGACGAATCGTGAATTTCAACACGTCCTGAAGGAAGCAATGGCGCGTAGCAGCCCGGTTGACGATCTGCTTGAGTTGGCAGTCGAACTGCACGATTATGAGCATGAGCGTGGAATGACATCGGCTGATTTCTATTCGCGCTATCAACGCGGCGAGTTTGACGACGAAACAATGCACGCTCTGATCAAGTGGGCAATGGCATATCAACAATTTCTTCTCGTTAAAGAACAGGTTGAGAAGGCGTTAATGCGCGAGGCAGTATGGCGCGAGGACCTGGGCAAAGTAGCCGCGTAACCCTGTTTCGGTATTTGTCGCGCTTGTACGATACAATCTCATCGCGCGACGATGTCGAAATCGAGTCTCTGGATGTCCCTCAGCCGTCACGAGTCGCGGGACGGTTGACGGGACGTGTGCGTTTTACCGATGGGTCATTGTTGGAGTTTGCCGAAGTAGTGCGCTCCAAAGGCAAACGTGGGGTGGAGAAAGAAGACTACACCTATCATTATCAGCGTGCGGATGGCAAGACGATCTTTCGCTACGACCAAGCGCCCCATCACCGAGAGGTAAAATCGTTTCCGCATCATAAACACAGTGGGGCGAAAGTAGAGGCGGCAGACGCGCCTGACCTCCACGAAGTATTGGGAGAGATCGATCGCTATCTTCGCATCAGACGCGCGCCAAACTGATCGCCGGCTTGGAGATGCTGCAAAACAAGCGCGACACGAATCCGCCAAAGAAGCATGGGAATTTGCCGTTGTGAATGACACTCGACATGAGGAGAAATCGGTGGCAGGCAAAGCAGACTTTACGCCCGAGGAATGGTGGCTATTGAAAGAAACTCCGCTGCGCGTTGGCGCAGCCGTGATGGTTGCCGCGCCCAGCGGCAAGAGTGGGACGATGCACGAAATCGTCGCCAACGCGACCGCGCTCGCCAATGCATCGCGCGCGTTTCCGGACAGCGATCTGATCAAGGCGTTGACCACGCCCGAGGACCATGAGGCGGCGTACAAGCCGCCATCGCCAGAAATTGGCGACGCGAATCGGCAGGCGCGCGAAGATCGTGTGAAGAAGGAAACGCTCGACATGTGCCACCGCGTCGCCGATTTGCTGG
>DAIDTM010000268.1 GCA_027457205.1 Anaerolineae bacterium
CGGTTGGACTGCCGCGAATTTCCCATTCCTCTTCGACAATGTTCCTTTCGTCCACGATCAGTTCCAGCGGCGTTTCGATAATCTCGACGACCTCGCCTGGCTCTGGCGTGACCGCGGGATGCGCCGGCGTCGCCGCGACGAACGCCGTCACGCGGAAACCACTGACCGGAATATACACCGGCGTCAGTGGACCATCGATCATCTCGACGCGCGTCGGATCGATGCTCAATTCTTCGCATGTCTCGCGTACGGCGGTCTGCGCCAGCGATTCGCCGGCTTCCTGCGCGCCGCCGGGCAGCGAAATTTGCCCCTTGTGATTCTCGACCGTATCCGTGCGCCGCGTCAAAAAGAAATTCAAACCATCTGCGCCGGGGAAGAGCAAAATCAAAACCCCCGCCTCTTTCGGTTGAATCTCCGGCGGGAGTGGGTAGACATCGCCTGGGCGCGGGTGAGGCGACATGCGAATTTGGGCGCGCCGCCCCGGGCGCGGCAGCGCCAGCGCGCGTCGAACATCATCCAGAGTCACAGGCGCATTTTACTGTAAACCCCGCGCTTGGTCAAGCGCGATCCGCCCGCGTCTGGTGGTTATTCACATCTCCCGCAGAGATGCGGATGACTGTGGCATGGCTGTGGCGAACTACGCCACCGCCATGCGCCACAGCCACGCCGAGTTTTTTACATTTTGGTTTCTCTGCGATCTCTGTGTCTCCGGTGAACGAGCAATGTATGCAATCACCATGTCCGCGCCGATTGACGCGGACGGATGATTGCGCTACAATCGGTCCGAGGTGAAAAAATGCCAACTCCTAATCCTCAAATCGCGGAAGAGTTGCGTCAGGCGAAAGAAGAATTGGCGCGGCTCAAAGCCGAAAAACTGCGCCTCTATCCGCCCGACCCGCATCCGTTCGTGGAACCTAGCCGCTATCCGCGCGACTATACGCCAGAACAGATTCAGTATCGCAATCAACTGATCGCGCAGATCGAGGAATTGGAACGACGCATCGACGACCTTGAAGACCGGCTCTATTCGACGTAAGCCGCGGCAAGCGCCTCATTGCGTTTTCGCTCCGCTCGTCTCTTCATTCACACTGATCTTCCTCCCGGTTGCACGCGCGCTAATGGCTGAACGCGCGCCTAGTATCCCTTTCCCATTGTGGTTGACCATCCCGTAAGATATATTGGATGAGACACCGGTACTAGTCTGTACCGGCGTCTCTGCCTGTCTGGCAGTCACCAAAAAAAGTTTATTGACGCAGAATTCAAAGATTCGATCTGCGCCACATTCCAGAGGAGGAAATGTGAACAAGTTCATTGTCTCGGCAATCATGCTCGTGCTGGTTCTCTCTTTGATTGCCGCGTGCTCGTCTGCGCCAACCCCTGCGCCGACCGCTCCCGCGCCAACGCAAGCTGCACCGTCGGTCGTGCCGCCCGTTGCCGCGCCAACCAACCCGCCGCCGCCGACCGCGCAGGCAACGGCAGTCCCGCCCACCGCGGTTCCACCGACCGCCGTGCCACCCACCGCCGCGCCGTCAGCAACACCGGCGCCGCCGACCGCCGCGCCGTCGAATACGCCAACTCCGCCGCCAACGGTGCAGCCGGGACTGTACGTGAGCGCGCTGCGACTGACGCCGGCGCAGCCCGCGTTCAATCAAAACATTGCCTTCGCTCCCACCTTCGTCAATGCGACCGGTACCGTGCAGAACTTTACGTGGAAAGTTTACATCTGGCGGGCAGACACCGTCACCAAGACTGACAACGAGACTAGCGCGCAGTTGACCGCTTTCCCGGCGGGAGTGAGCAGTTTTACGTCACTCGGTTCTTATCGATATGGCGCCACCGGCTATCAGTGCGAGTACTTTTTCGCGCGCGTGGGCTGGCTGGATGCGAATAACAAAGTCACCTACTTTACCAAACCGGATGGAACGGATTTCAATCAGGGTTTCAAGATCTGCGATATCAACATCATTCCAACCAACGTGCCGCCGACCGCCGCCTCTACAGCGGTGCCGCCGACACCCGGTCCTGGTTTGTTCGTCACCAACTTGCGCTTGCAACCGTCCGGCACGCCGCAGCACTTTATGCCCACAACGTTCTTCGCGACGTTCCAGAACACAACTACCACAGTCCAGAACTTTACGTGGCGCGTCTATATCTATAGAGCAGATACGCCGAACAAGTCCAACATCGAGACCACAAATCTCTTGACCGCTTTCCCGGTAGGCACCGAAGAAGTCCAGTCGTTGGGCACCTTCACGTATGGCGCCACCGGCAATCCGTGCGATTACTTTTTCGCGCGCGTTGGCTGGATCGACGCGAACAACAAGATCACCTTCTTCACGACGCCGGACGGCCAAGTGTATCAAAAGGGCTTTCAGGTTTGCAACTGAACCAGTCCGCTTGATCGTATAATCCGTGGGGCAGGAGCAAATCGACAATGGCTCCTGCCCCACTCGCGTCCGCCGCGCGTCGCGTGCGCCCTTGACGCAAATCGAAACCGTGCTATGATAGCGGTCGCTTCATTCCCCATCACCAGACTCACAGGAGAATAATGAGAAAAGGGATCATTCTTCTCGTTTCACTTGCGCTGATCGTACTCGCCGCCGCGTGCACCACAACACCCACCTCGCCGGCGCAACCGACCGCGCCGCGCATCGCTGCGTCGACGCCGGCAGCCGTCCCTTCAGACACGCCCGCCGCGTCAGCGACAACCGCGCTATCGCCATCCGTCGCGCCGACCACGCCAATCCCGACCTCCACACCCGCGCCGCCAACGCCGGTCATTCCCGCTGGGCTGTACATCACCAGTCTGGACATCGTCCCAGATCCGCCGACGCGCGGCGCGCACTTGTTGTTTTATGCAACCTTCGCAAATACCACCGGCATTGTCCAGAATTTTCGCTGGATCGTTTATCTGTATCGATCCGACAATCCACTCACGTCGTTTGGCGAAACGACTGTGACGATGAGTTCGCTGCCGCTGGGCGCGCAGACGGAGCAATCGCTCGGCTTTTGGAAGCTGCCGCTCGGCGGACCGTGCGAGAATTTCGTCGCGCGCGTCGCGTGGCTCGATCAAAACAATCAGAGCACGCCGTTCCTGCGTCCTGACGGTCAAGTGTTCGAAAAGCCCATCACCGTCTGCGCGCCATCCGACTTGCCAACGGCAACGCCCGCGCTTCCAAGTCAGCCCACGCCAATCCCGACTCCACCGCCTGGACTGTTTGTTACCGATTTGCGAACCGACCCGAACCCACCAACGCGCGGATCGGACGTTACCTTCTATCCTACCTTTTCCAATACGACCAACGCCGTCCAGAATTATCGCTGGACGATATACATTTCCACAGCGGTGGACCCGGCGCACCGGATCAGCGAGACGAGCACCCTTCAGACCGCGTTCCCGGTTGGCGTTTCCGAACAAAAATCGCTTGGCTCGTGGAAAGCGCCGGTGATCGGACCTTGCGAGGATTTTCTGGCGCGCGTGGTCTGGTTCGACCAGTACAACCGAGCCAATCAATTCATCAAACCAGATGGCAGCGGATCCGAGAAAACATTGACGGTGTGCCCGCCGTAGTAAAGTATTGGACACAGACCAACACTGAACAATCAGTGTCCTATTTTCGGGAGCAGTCAAATGAAAAACACCATACTAATAATCGCCGGACTAACGCTAATGCTGCTGACGATTGCAGCGTGCAGCGCTGCGCCCGCGTCGACGCAAGCCCCGCCCACTGCCGCGCCACAAGCAACCGCGACGACCGCGCAGGCAACAGCAGTCCCGCCGACGAACGCCGCGCCCACGGCAACCACCGCGCCGGCAACAAATGCCGTGCCGCCCGGGCTGTATGTGACCAGCATGCGACTAGACCCGCCTCAGCCCACTCACACCCAGTCCATATCGTTTTATGTGTCATTCTTAAACACGGCGAGCGGCGACCAGAACGTGAAATGGGTCATCCTTATTTATCGAGCGGATAATCCAACCCGGTCGTTTAGCCAGACTGCCGTCAATCAAACGGCGTTCTCACCGGGAGCCACTGCCGATTTCGCCGCGCCCGGCAGTTTCAAACTCGGCTCCACCGGCAACGCTTGCGACTTTTTCTTCGCACGGGTCGATCAGATCGACGCCAACAACAAGGGAACAGATATGACGACGCCAGATGGGAAAACGTTCGAAAAAGGCTTCACCATCTGCCAATAGAATCGCCGGAGACAAAATAGAAAAACGGGACAGGAGATTATGCCTGTCCCGTTTCCTATTTGACGATTCCGCTCATCGCGTATCAAACAATCGATCTACCGCTTCCGCCAGCTGCGCGAGATTACCCACTTCGTGCGCGGCATCGCACAGCGGCATGTACTGCAACATATCGCTGTCGCCGCTGCCCCAGATGCGCGGGTTTTCCGGATTGAGCCAGACCACTTTGCGCGCGCGCTTTTTTATTTCCTGGAACGCGTCGAGGCGTGGATTGAGAAAGTTGTTGCGTCCATCGCCGAGGACAATCACCGTCGTGCGATGATCGACCGTGTCCAGAAAATCCTTGCAGAAATGCGCGAGCGAAAATCCGAGGTTGGTGTTGTAATAGCCCGGCGGGTTGTGATCGAGCACGCGCTCCACCGCGGTTTCGGGACGATGCTGCGCGAATTCGGCGCTCACATCGACGATGTCGTCGATAAAGACGAAACTGCGCGCGCTGTGGATTTGGTCCTGCAACTCGTACACCAGCCGCAGCATAAACTCGACGACCGGGCGCACCGAGGTCGACACGTCGCAGATCAGTACGAGTTTGGGCTTGAGATGCCGCCGCTTGTGCTGCAACTCGATCGGCACGCTGGCGTGGCGCAGATTCGTCCGGATCGTCCGCTTGGCGTCTAGCACGCCGCGTTTACCGCGCCGCTGGCGCAGCGCCGCGCGCGACCGCAAGCGCGCGGCGAGCCGCCGCACCTGGTTCCGCAATTCCGCGATCTCGCGCTCGCCCAGCGAGCTGAACGCGCGCTGCATCAGATCGGGACCGCGGATGGGCTGGCGCTCGCGCGGATTCTCCGTCGCGTTCTGCGCGATCCGCGCGCCAACGTACTGGCTCATCTGTTCCTGCAAAGCGCGCGCGTTCTCCGCGGCGATCTGCGCGAGCCGGCGGAGCGTCTCGCGGCTCATCCCCATCTCTTCCAGTTTCTGGATGAGCTGTTCCATCAGCTCCTGGAATTCTTCGTCCATTCCTAGCTGGCGCATCATCCGCTGCGTGAGCCACGATTGTTGGTATGGATGCCGCGCGAGCGGCACGCCCGCCTGATTCGCCATCTGCTCCAACTCTTCGCGCGTGGGATTCGCGCCTTCCAGTAGATACCGCATTAGCTGCCGCATCTTTTCGTTGTCGCCGAGGAGATCGCGCATCGCGTCCTTGAGCCGTTGCATATCGTCAGGCGACAACTCCTCGTCCGGATTCGTCAACGGCGGACCGCCGCTGCCAAAGTACAACGGGAAGAGCTTCTCGAACGCAGGCACATCGACCGAGTCTTTGACGAGCGTCGTCCGCAGCGCGGAACGAAACAGGTCGCGGTCGCCGATGCCGAGTTGTTCTATCGCGCGGAACGCGTCCGCGCTTTCCGCGAGACTCACGCGCACGCCCGCCGCGCGCAAGCCCGCGATAAATTCGACGATTCGTTGATCCATCGTAACCCCATTTTGGATTTACGATTTAAGATTTATGATTGAGTTCGTTGCAAATCTTAAATCCTAAATCTGAAATCCTAAATTACTTGCGCGGTGGCGTCCGATAGCGCGGCGACGCGCCCTTGCCGCGATCCTCTTCATCGTCGCCCTGGTCTTCCGCGACATTGAACTCACCGAGGATGCGCTGCGCGCGTTGCACGTCGTGCTCGTGCTTGAGCAGCACCGTCAGTGTATTCTCCAACGTTTTCTCGTCGAGATTCTTCGCGTTGAGCATCACCAGCGCACGCGCCCAATCGATGGTCTCGCTGACGCTAGGATGCTTCTTCAGATCAAGCTTGCGCAAGCGCTGCACCAACTCGACCGCCTGCTGCGCCATCTGCGGCGCGAGATCGGGCACTTTCAACTTGACGATGCGCAATTCCGCTTCAGTCGTCGGGTAATCGATGAAGAGATACAGGCAGCGGCGCTTGAGTGCTTCCGATAGTTCGCGCGTATTGTTGCTCGTCAGAATCACGAGCGGCATGTGCTTTGCCTTGAGCGTGCCAAGTTCCGGGACGCTGACTTGAAAATCGCTCAGCACTTCGAGGAGGAACGCTTCAAACTCCGCGTCCGCGCGGTCGATCTCATCGATCAAGAGGAGCGACGGCTTGTCCGCGACGATGGCGCGGAGGAGCGGGCGCGGCAAGAGGAATCGTTTCGAGAAGAACACGTCTTCCTCTTCCGCCAATTTGTCCGCAGCTTGCGCGAGCGTAGTCGTATCGTGGAGCAGATCGCCCAGCTTGTCGCGGAGCAACTGCGTGTAGAGCATCTGCTTGGCATATTCCCATTCGTAGAGCGCTTTCGTTTCGTCCAGCCCTTCGTAGCACTGCATACGAATCAGATCGCGCTGCTCGATGCACGCCCACGCCTTGCCCAGTTCCGTCTTGCCGACGCCCGCCGGTCCTTCGACCAGTACCGGTTTTTCCAGTTTATCTGCGAGGAAAATCACCGTCGCGATTTCATCCGTCGCGATGTACTGCTGCGCGGCGAGCGCGCTTTTGACTTCTGCGATATCTTTGAACATTTATCTCCCTTTCTCAGTTTCCTGTTTCGGTGGGAAACGCTCCGGCGAACGTCCCCTACGACGTCAATCGACGCATCGGAATCTTTTCCGCGACCCATTTCACCCCAATCGCGATCAACGGCAGCGATAGGATCGTCGGGACCGGCGGATTCTTGACCATGAACGCGCCAGTCTGTAGCACGTCGAGATAGAATTTGAATCCCCAAACCAGATCGGGGATGAACCACGACCAGCTAAAACCGTAGAGCCAGAAAAACAGCGTGACCTGGAGCCACAAAATCGCGGCAATAAAGAACGCGGCGTTCACCGTATTGAGCGCAGCGTCGTATTTGCTTTTGCCGCGCGAGAGTGCGCCCACCGCGACTGCCGAGATCGCGAGCGCGATGATCGCGTCGATCGTGCGCGCGGCAAACCACGAAACAATCTGCGTGTCTTCGTTGAACATGCTGAGCGAAAAATAATAGCCGCGCCCAAAGAACAATACGTAGTAGACGACAAAATAGACTGCCGCGCCGATCAACGGGATTTTCCAATCCCACTTCATCTTACGCATCAGCACGAGGTAGAGCGCGAACGGCAGCAGGAACAGCAGAGCAAACGGCGTGCGCCCGAGTTCTTCCTGCTGCAATCGGCTGGCGCGTAGC
>DAIDTM010000269.1 GCA_027457205.1 Anaerolineae bacterium
CCGCGATTTGTGGTCGCAAATTTTTTGCCGCGATCGCACAGCCGCTAATGAGGCCACCGCCGCCGACCGGCGTCACCAGCGCGTCGAGATCAGGCACCTCTTCCACGAGTTCTAGCGCCGCGGTCCCCTGCCCCGCGATGATGTGCGGATCGTTGAACGGCGGTACGAGCGTCAGCCCGCGTTCTTTCGACAACCGCGTCGCGATTTCCTCGCGGCTGCCCTTGAAACGGTCGTAGACGATGACCTCCGCGCCGTACCCGCGCGTCGCGGCGAGTTTGACCGGCGGCGCGTCGTCCGGCATGACGATTGCCGCGGGGATGTTAAGCAACTTCGCCGCGAGTGCGACGCCCTGCGCGTGATTGCCGGACGAGAACGCGACGACGCCGCGCTGTTTTTCGGCGTCGCTCAATTGGCTCAGCCGATTGTACGCGCCGCGAAATTTGAACGCGCCGGCGCGTTGGAAATTCTCGCACTTGAAAAACACATCACGCCCGACGCGCGCGTTAAATGTGCGCGAGGTCATCACCGGCGTGCGGTTCGCGACGCCACGAAGGCGTTCCGCCGCCGCGCGCACATCGGCGAAGGTGACGGGAAGACTCTCCAAAAGAGACATCGTTACCATCCTGCGTGCAGAATTAGACGCGGGCGGGACACCGCAAACGCCTATGAATTCACGACGACACATTTGCATCGATTTTAAGGGCGTGCTATAATTTTGACAGGACAAAAGCGATGCCTGAGATTAGCCGCTTCTACGGAATCATCATCCGAATGTACTACGACGAACATGCTCCTCCGCATTTCCACGCGATTTACGGCGATGCGGAAGGACAAATCGGCATTGATCCAATTCAGCTTCTGACCGGAGATTTACCTAGCCGCGTGATATCGTTGGCCATTGAATGGGCGGCGCTACACCAGTACGCTTTGAAAGAAAACTGGCAACGTTTGCGCGCCGACCAAGCGCCGCAAAAAATCGCGCCGCTGCGTTGAAAGGAGGACTGATGCTTCCTCGTATTACTGGCGTGCGTTATCTGTTGGATTACCAACTGGAATTGACGTTTGCCGATGGCGTCCACGCGAAGATGGATTTTCGACAAAAGGTGGTTGGACGCGGTGGTGTGTTCAAACCTTTGGAGAATCTAGCGTTTTTCTGCCAAGTCCGCGTTGATCCCGATGCCGGCACTCTTGTTTGGCCCAACGATGTTGATCTTGACCCGGATGTGCTCTACAGCGAGGCAACGGGAACACCTATCCCGATAACGCAAGTCGCCTAGCTCGGCAGTTTTTCACCAACTGGGCTTGGCTCACCGTCCCAATTCCTCTCATCCCCACGTCCTACAAAATCCTCTCGCTTGCGTCCACCGCCTTGAGGTTCTCTACCGCGATGTCCGCGCGTTGCCCCGCGCTGATCGCCTCGCGGAACGCGGCGAGCGGATACAAATCCGCGTGGCGCACGATCGCCGCGGTCGTCATCACCGCGAGCGACTTTTTGCCCGCGGCGGCGCGCTCGAAATTGAAGATGATTTTCCGCGCGCGCGTCTCGATCTGATCCGCCAACTCGGGAACGACGTACACCGTTTGCGTCTCGTCCATCGCGCGCAGTTGGCGCGGCACCTGGGTGAGACCCTCTGGCGTGATGATCACCAGAATGTCCGGCTTGGCAATACCCATATACAAAATCTCGTCGCGGCTCAGGATCACTTCCGACACCGAATAGCCGCTCATCACCGTCGTCGGATAGTCGTCGCGCTGCGTCGCCCACAAGCCGCTGTACATCGCGCCGAGCGCGAGCGCGGACGCGGTCGACTTTACCTTGCCGCCCGCCGCGCCGGCGAGAACGATGCGCGTCGTCGCCGCCAGCGCGCTGTCGTATTTTTTCTCGATAGGTTCCGGCGGCAGAGGCGTTCTGCCGAGCGCTCCTACATTTTGTTCGCGGTACGCACGCGACAATTCCGGGTTGTCCATCCGCTGCAAGACGCCCGAAGGCAAGCCGAGCGTTTGCATCGTTTGCAGCAGCTCGTTCTTGGAGAACTTGTTGTTCGGCACGTAGTACGCGGTGCACAATTCCCAGATGTCGAGCAGCGCAAAGCCCGGCGTCGTGATGGCTTCCGCGATACGGTCCGGCAATTCCTTGTCGAACGCGGTGCCGCGATAAACGAACGATGCGCCATTCACCGACACCGTCGCGCATACGTCGAGCGGGCGTTCGAGATTGCCGCCGCGTGTCGACGCGGTGACGCCGCCGTGCGGCGTCGTCACGGAATGTTCGCCGCCGGTCATTCCGAAATTCAAATTGTTGAACACGAGCACCGTGATGCCGATATTGCGCCGCGCCGCGCTGAGCAGATGCGCGCCGCCGATGCCGAGTCCGCCGTCGCCCATCAAGACGACGACGTTTAATTCCGGACGCGCGAGTTTGATACCGGTGGCGTACGTGATTGCGCGCCCGTGCAAGCCGTGAAACGCGTTCACGTCAAAGTATTGATCGCTCATTCCGACGCAGCCGATGTCGGTCACGATCACGGTCTTTTGTGGATCAAGCTGCAATTTGACGAGCGCGGCGTTCAAATGATCGAGCACGAAGGTGTGCCCGCAGCCGGGGCAGAACGGGTATTTCGCGCGCTCTAGGTTTCGATAGGTTGTGATTTCCAATGGTGCTATTTGCATTTCTGGTTCCTCAGATTTTAATTGGACGCGGACACCTGCACTTGCGTGCGGTGCAAGTGTCGCCGCAGATAAACGCGGATTATTTTTCTTTCCGCGTTCGTCTGCGTTTATCCGCGTCCGAATAATTCTTCGATCTCCTGCGGCGTGATCAGTTCGCCGTCAACGCGGTCCACACCGATTACTTCCGGGCGCGGATCGAGCGACAGTGCGATGCGTTCGACCTCTTGGCGGTACTGTCCGAAATTCAATTCGGGCACGATCACGCGCGAAATACCACGCATCGACTCGCGTAGCGCGCGCTTCGGCAGGGGCCACAGCGATTGGATGATGAGCGATGACGCCAGCTTCCCCGCCGCGCGCGTGTGCCGCACCGCTTCGGTCGCCGAGCGCGCGGTGATGCCGTAACTCACGACGAGCGTCGCCGCGCCTTCTTGCGCGTCGAGTTTGGTGAACTCCAATTCGTCGCGGTGCGCTTGTATCTTTTGCCACAGGTGACGGCTCGTCTTGTTCACCGCGGACGTTTTTTTCGTCAGCATTCCGCGTTCGTCGTGCATCGAGCCGGTCAAGCGCGTGAGCTGCTCGCCGCCAATCGGCGCGAATGCCGGGATGTCAGCAAGTTTCTTGGTTTGGTACGGCACGAACTCTCCGCCGGCGGGCGCGGCAACGCGGTTGATTATTTCGATCTTCTCGAACGCGTCCGTGTTTACCGATTGCTGTGCGCTCATCATTTCTTTATCGGTCGCGATAAAGACCGGCGCGCGAAATCGTTCCGCCAGGTTGAACGCGTGCTGCGTCAGCGAATAGCACTCGGCGATGCTGCTCGGGCACAGCGCGATGATCGGGAATCCACCGCTGGTGACCCAGCGCAGGAATTGCACATCGCCCTGCGATACCGTCGTCGCGCCGCCGGTCGCCGGTCCCAGCCGCATCACATCGACGATGACGAGCGGCACTTCGCCGGTGATTGCCAAGCCGATGTTCTCGGAATATAAACTCAAGCCAGGTCCACTCGTCGCGGTCATCGCCTTCGCGCCCGTCATCGCCGCGCCGAGGCACATGCCGATGCTCGCAATCTCGTCTTCGCCCTGAATGCCGACGCCGCTCGTCTTGGGTAACTCGCGCAGCATCCGCAGCAGGATCGGCGTTGCTGGTGTGATCGGATAGCCGGCGAAGAAATTGCAACCCGCCGCAAACGCGCCGCGCGCGATCGCTTCCGCGCCATCGATAAATTCACGCATTGGAAACTCCAGAGGTTAGAAATTGGAAGTTGGAGGTTAGAAGTTGGTGATTTGGTGATTGGTCATTTGCCATTTGCCATTTCATTTCCATTCTATCGCGTTCATTGATTTTCCCCAAATTGATTGGCAAGCCGATTCATGCTATACTCGCTCCAATTTCGAACCTCTAACATCCAATGTCCAATCTCCGACTTTAGGAGGTTTTTCCATGTATCGCGGAGAAAAAGTTGAATTAGCCGCCGTGCAGCGCGAGTATCTACCCAAGTACGTCGAGTGGCTCAACGATTGGGAGGTCACGCAATTCTTGATGCCGGGTATTCCGATGCCATTCAACCTCGACGACGAGACCGCGTGGTACGAGAATCGTCACAAGAAAGAAGGCAACTATCTTTTTGCGATCCTCACCCTCGCCGAGCGCAAATTGATCGGCAACTGCGGCTTGCACAACGTCGATTTGAAAAACCGCAGCTCGATTTTCGGCATCATGATCGGCGAGAAGGACTACTGGAACAAAGGGTACGGTACCGATGCGACGCGCACGCTGCTGCGTTTCGCGTTCAGCGAACTCGGCTTGAACCGCGTCGAGCTGGAGGTGTACGACTTTAACCCGCGCGCGATCCGCGCGTACGAAAAAGCCGGCTTTCGCCGCGACGGCGTACACCGCCAGGGGCTGTACCGCAACGGCAAGTTCCATGACGAGATCATCATGTGCATTTTGCGCGCGGAGTGGGACGCGCAAAACAAGTGATTGACACCGCGCCGGTTGTTTGGTAGAATTTGTACTGTGATGCAAGCCGATCACAATCCGCGAGATGATCTTCAAGGAGGAGTCATGGAGAAAAAGTACCGTGTTCTTCGCATCGTGGCGACGATCTGGAAAGTGCTTGCGTGGATCGTGCTCGTGCTAAGCGTGCTGGGCGGTTGCGCTTCAATTGCCTTTGGCATGCTGGCGGGCGGCGCTGGGTCGAACAGTAACAACACCCTCGCCCCGCTGCTAGGCGGCGCCATCGGCGGCGCGATCAGCAGGCTGATCGCGATCTTCATCGGCG
>DAIDTM010000270.1 GCA_027457205.1 Anaerolineae bacterium
GCACTATGAAGTCTGGGTGCGCGGTCAAGAACGCCTCGTTGAAGTCGGTCTCCACCTGGAAGCGGACAAGGCTACGAACGACGCGCTGCGGGCGTACTTTGCCAGCCGCGCCATCGAGATTCACGCAGAACTGGGACCACGCGTCGAAGTGGAGCAGTGGACCAACTCGTGGAGCCGCGTACACGAAGTTGTCCCCTACACCACGTTAGATGCAGAATTGGTCGATCACCTTGCGAAAAAGCTGGCGCGGATGATCTCGGTCTTGCAGCCCATGCTCGACGAATTTGAGAAATGATTCCCACTTTGACGAATTGGCGCAGCCGTCTGCGCGGCGATCCGGCGGCGTGGCTGCTAGATTATGCGGGCAATCCGTCCGTCTATTTCTGGTTTCAGCGCGATGTGGTCGGTCGTCCAGAAGATGCCGCCGCGCTCGTCCGCGCGCGCGAACTGATCTTGTTCTCTGCGCCAGTTCAAGCGCTCTTCGCCGCGCAGAACGCAAGCGGCTACTGGGACAATCCCGATGCGCTGGACGCGCCGCGTTATCGCACGACGCTGTGGCAACTTGCGCTCCTCGCCGAGTTGGGTGTCCCGCGCAACAGCCGCCGCGCCCGCGCGGCGTGCGAATTTATCCTGCAAAACTTTTTGCGCGACGACGGCGAACTTACCGGCTTGACCGACGAAGCAGCGGCAGGGTTACTCCTGCGGACGCTGGTCTATTTCAACGGTCACGTCGATCCGCGCCTCCTCCGCGCGATCGACGCGCTTGCGACGCGTGTGCCAGCGTGCACGCCAGGCGCGGCGGTCTTCGCGGTGTGGACCCTCGCCGATCTACTGAACCATCGTCCAACCTCCAAGGCGCTGGAAGCCCTCGCGCAGGGAGAAGAAATCATTCTCGACGCCCTGGCGCGCGGCGCATTCTCAACTTTCGGTGCGTTTCCATCATTCGATGAAACCGACGCGCTGCTCGCGCTGCGCGTCCTCGCGCAACGGAGCCGCGCCGGCGATCCGCGCGCCGGCGGGGTGATCGAAAAAATCTGGGAGAAGCAAGAAGAAAACGCGCGGTGGAGTCTGGACAAGACGTTGAACGAGATTGTCCGGTTGGATGCGAACGACGCGAGCAAATGGGCGACGCTGAATGTGTTGAGGGTCGTCACAAAATTGTAGGGGCGGGATGACCCCGCCCCTGCCGTTATTTCGTGCCCCACGAAAACTTGCGTGTGAAGGTGCCCATCTTCGTCACTGCTTGAATGGTCGCCGTCCGCGGACCTTCAAAGCCATCGTACCATGCGCCTGCCGTGGTGTTCGCCGCCAAGAGCCACGGACAGAACGCGAACAAATAATCCGGCAGCGGCTTGCCATCGGACAGCGTGCCGGGCGGGCGAAACCAGTTGAAGAGTTGGACATAATACTGCGCTTCCAACTGGTCATCGATGGCTGGAAAGCGATTGTCCTCTTGCTCGCCGATTTTCCAGCCGCCTTCGCCGACGATGAACGGCGGGACGAATCCCAGGTCTTGCTGAAAGACATCGGCGTACATCCGGAAACCGAGCACCGCGTTCTCGTCCTCGGTGTAATTCGGCGGATGATTGAGCGCATAGTCGTGCGGCACAAAGAACATTCGCTGAAACAGCCGGTCGCCCTTTTCGGCTTTGATTCGATCGATCACTTTCTGGAGCAACGCCGTGTCCGTCACCTGCAAACCAACATAGCCGCCCGCGTTGTACACGTCTTTCGCGGTCGAGACGAAATTATCGATCCACTGATTCTCATCGACCGGACGACCGTCCCATTCGTCCGGGTTGGTTGGCTCGTTGTAGAGTTGAAAGTACGGCGGCAGCCCGGCGTCCGTGAGAATTTTGATGTCGCGCGCCCAGTCATAATATCGCTGGTAGGCGCGGAGCGTGCGTCGCCACACCGGGATGATCCCGGCTTTTTTGAAATTCGTCGCCGCAAGCTGCAGTTGGTTTTGATCGGAGTAGAGCGCCAGCACCCAGCGCATTTGTAGATCGACCATTCGCGGAAGCTGGATGTTGAAATCCTGCTGCGAATAATAGCCCGTCGGCAGGAAATGGATACAACGACCGTTGTCGTTTGCCGGGCGGGGCCAATCGCGCAGCGTCAGCGCGGGCAGATCGGTACGTAGCGGCAACACCGGCGCGGGTGTGTCCGAGGGTCCCGCGGTCGGCGTCACGGTGGGCGCGCCGGTCGGCGTGATCGGCGCAGTTGCCGCGACCGTCGCCGTTGCCGTGTCAGTGACGTTCGGCGTAACGTTCGCCTGCGCCACCTGTGTCGGCGTCTGGGTCGCGTTGCTGCCAAGCAATCCTTGCAGCACGACCTGCGGCGAACACGCCAGTAACGCGACGACGACCAATACCATCACCGCCGCGCCAATGTGCAATCGTTCTTTCATTCATGCCTTCCTTTCTGGCGATCATTATAGCCGCGTTCGCGATTACGGACAAAGCGCGCGGCGCGACCCAGATGTGGTATAATGAATGCCGTCATGCCGGACAGGGATTGCTCCCATCGAGAGGTGACTGACAAACTGGGCATTAAAGTCGACTTCCAATAACGAAAACGCAATGCGATTCGTGATTTGCAGGACAGATCGAACGAACAAGCGATGAGCAATGCTCACCGTTGATCTGATACGGAGAACAAATGACCACTGCTTCTGATGCGCGCCCGACGTTTCAAGACATCCTACGCGCGAGACAAATCATCTCGCGCTATCTGCCGCGCACGCCGCTGCACCGCTATCCCGCGCTCGATCAACTGATCGGCGCGCGCGTCTACGTGAAACACGAAAACTATCAGCCGATTGGCGCGTTCAAGGTGCGCGGCGGCATCAACTTGATGTCGCAGCTCCCGGCGGATGAACGCGCCCGCGGCGTCATCGCCGCATCGACCGGCAATCACGGACAGTCGGTGGCGTACGCGGCGCGCGAGTTCGGCGTGCGCGCGACCATCGTCGTGCCGGAGCGCGCCAACCCACTCAAAGTCGAATCGATGCAAAACCTCGGCGCCGAGGTGTTATTTCACGGCGCGGATTTCGACGCGGCGCGCGAGTACTGCGAAACGCTGGCGCGCGAACGCGGGATGCGCTACGTCCACAGCGGCAACGAGCCGCAGCTACTCGCCGGCGTCGCCACCATCACGCTAGAGATCGTCGAGGATGCGCCGGACGTTGACACGCTCATCGTGCCGGTGGGCGGCGGCAGCGGCGCAGCCGGCGCGTGTCTCGCCGCCAAATCGATCAACCCGCAAATTCAAGTGATCGGCGTCCAGTCCGCGCAAGCGCCGGCGGCGTACAAATCGTGGCGCGCCAAACAACTACTGAC
>DAIDTM010000271.1 GCA_027457205.1 Anaerolineae bacterium
ACGGTCTTTTTGTTTACCGGCGCGCCGCGCTCCGCGCCGCCGCCGACCCTGGCGGTGCCGACGATCCTCGCGACCTATACGCCGATGCCGCAAGCGCCCACCAGCGCGACCGCCGCGCCCACCGCGCCGCTGCCAACGCCAACTCCATAAGCGCGAATTTGCAACGAAAAGACCCGAAGGATCAATCCTTCGGGTCTATGTTTTTACACGCTCTTGACTTTGATGACTTTGGGCTTGATCTCTTCCGCCTGCGGGATCGTCAGCGTCAGCAAGCCGTTCTTGAACGCGGCTTCCGCCTTATCGGCTTGCACCGGCAGCGCGAGGTCGACCGATCGCGCGAAGGGTCCGTAGCGCTGTTCTTGCAGCAGATAGGTCCCCTCTTCCTTCGGCGGCTGGGTCTCGCCGCGAATCGTCACGGTGCTGCCCTCCACCGTGATTTCGACATCGTCGGGATTGATCCCCGGCACCGATGCGCGAATCACCACGGCATCTTTGGTCGTGTAAATGTCGAGTGGCAGGTACGCCGCGGTCGAGCCATCGAGCGCGCGGCCGGGACGCACGAACGAATCCTCAAACAGACGGTCCATCGCCTGGCGCAGAGTCATAAAGTCTTTCATTGGTTCCCAACGTGAAACGCTCATAGTATCCTCCTTCAATCAATTACCGTAGAGACGACCGAGCAGATCGCCTCCGGTTTTATTTCGATTTGATCTTGATGGTCTTGGGTTTGACTTGTTCGCTCTTCGGCACTTGAAGCGTCAGCACGCCGTTCTCAAACGTTGCGTCCGCCTTGTCCGCCTTGAGACCATTCGGCAAAGTCACCGAGCGAGTGAACGAGCCATAGCGCTGCTCCTTGCGAATGTAATCTTTCTCGTTGACTTGGCTCTCTTCTTTCGACTCGCCGGAAATTGTCAGCGTGTTGCCGGTGATGGTGATCTCGATCTCCTCCGGCTTGATGCCCGGCAACGCCGCTTTCACAACGACTTGGTCGTTCGTCTCGTACATATCGATCGCGAGATTTGCCGCGCGCATCGGCGCAACCCAGCCCCAGCGCGGGCGGACGAACGAGTCTTCGAAGAGATGATCCATCACATCGCGCAACGACACCAGATCGTCGAATGGTTGCCATCGAATTAGACTGCTCATCGTTTACCTCCCAATCTGTGTTCCAATTTTCAGTCGGAATTATATCGCCCTGTTCCGAATTTGTCAATAGACTTTATAATAAGATTATCAAGTTTTTACGCAATTATAACATCATCTATATTGACAGTTATTATGTCGGGTAGTATACTCTAAGCAAAGTTTAGGTAGCCGGAGCGGTTTGGATGGAATACAAGGACTATTACAAAATCCTGGGCATCAGCAAGGGTGCCAGCGACAAGGAGATCAAGCAGGCGTATCGTCGATTGGCGCGCAAGTACCACCCTGACGTCAATCCGAGCGACAAGAACGCGCAGGAAAAATTCAAGGAGATCAACGAGGCGAACGACGTTCTATCCGATCCGCAAAAGCGCCAGAAGTACGATACGCTCGGCGCGAACTGGCAGCAGTACGAGCAGTACCAGCGCGCCGGCGGTCAAGGTCCATTTCAATGGGGCGGGCAAGGCGGACAGTATCGTACCGTCACCCCGGAAGAATTGTCAAGTCTCTTCGGCGGAATGGGCGATGGCGACCTCGGCGGCTTTTCCGATTTCTTCCGCACCTTCTTCGGCGGCGGTTTTACCGGCGCGAGCACGCGCGCGCAAGCGCGCCCGCGGCGCGGGCAGGACATCGAGCAAGAGATCGATATTTCGCTCGAAGAAGCGTACCGCGGCGCGACGCGTCTGGTCGATAAAGATGGACGCCGCTTGGAAATCAAAATTCCAGCCGGCGTGAAAACCGGATCGAAGATTCGGTACGCCGGCGAAGGGATGCCCGG
>DAIDTM010000272.1 GCA_027457205.1 Anaerolineae bacterium
GGCGATCAGCGCGCCGGCGCGCCCGATGTAATCGCGCAACAGCGCCGGCGTCAACACCAGCGCGGTTCCAAAGAGCGCGGGGAAAAAGCGCGCGGCGGCATCGGTCGCGCCAAAGAGCGCAAAGAGGACAGCATTGCTGGCGAAGAGAAACGGACTGCCGGTGAACGCGTCGGGAATGCCGCGCGAGAAATTCCACGCGGCGAGCGCCTGGCGCGCCTCGTCGGCGTTGAGCGGCACGCTGCCGAGGAGGAAAAAGCGCGCGAAGAACGCGGCAATGGCGAGCATGATATAAAGCGCGACCTCGACGGTGAGCGCGGAATAGAGCATCTCGGCGCGCTCGGCAGGTTCAATTTGATCGGGCGTAAATTCTATCATCGCCATTCTGAAAGACCAGCGTCATCACTTGACTGAATTTGTCGATCTGCGGTTTGGTGAGACCGTACTGGGTGCGTTCCTCCGTGCCGACAATGACAAATTTTATATCATACTTGTCAAGCAAAGTCAAAGTTTCTTTCGGATCGAGCGTTTGATACAGGCGCGCAATGTCGGCGGGGCGGTCGATGCCGGCGGCATCGTTCTTGAACAACTGCGTGTTGCCACGCCACTGCGACTCGTGTCCAAACCAACCGAGCACGGTGGGCAAACCGGTCGCCATCGAGATGCGATTGCCGTACGAATAGTCGCCGCCCGTCGCCTCGACGATGTGCGCGCCGCGCGGCGCGTTCGCATCGAGCCATCGAATCACGGCGTAATCGCTTGGATTGAGGTCGCGAATCCACGCGATGCCGTCGAGCGTCGGCGTCTTGGCGAAATTGTCCGCGCGATTCGGAATCGCCAGCGCAGGATAGATCAAACTCGCGCCGAGCAGAATCGCCAAGCCGGCAAACCACGCGCCGCGCGCGAGTCCACGCAGCGTACGCGAGAGGTAGAACACCACGTACGCGCCGGCAATCGAGAACAGCGTCCACGCCTGAAAGTAGAACTTGAAGACGGTGTTCATCCGCGTGCCAAACTGATCGCGCAGATAGACAAACTCGACGCCGAAGGTGAGGAGAAAGCCGGTGAACATGAGCAAAAGGACAAACGTCGTGCTATCGTCCGGCAGATGCACGCGCGCCAGCGTCACAATCGTCGTGAGGAGCAGCGCGAGCAAAATGAACAGCCACGGATCGGAAACCAGTGGACCGAAATACGCGGCGAGTACGGTGGTTATTAGATTGCTTGCGCCCGGAAAGACCGCGCGCGCTTGCTCTTGCAGGTCGGGGCGCGTGGCGATCACCACCAGCGCGAGTACCGCAATCGCGAACGGGAAGGCGATTGCCGCCGCGAGCGGCGCGGCGGCTTGCGAAAACCATTCGCGCGCCCTGACCTCGCGATGTTCGGACACGAGCCGCGCGAGAAACGCGCCGAGGATAAAGACGAACAGTCCGAACATGATGAGGTACTGGTGCAACTGCGTTTTGACGAACAGCGTCGGCAGGAGACCACCCGCCTGCGATTGAAAGCCGACGTAGAACGGCAGGTACAGCGCGACGCTGAGCGCGCCCAGCGCGATGGTAAAGACCGCCAAGTCGCGCGTCGCGCCCGCGTCCCAGCGATGGTCCGCGCGGAATCGCGCGATGCCGAACGCGACCAGCAGGATGAAACCGTATGGCAGAATGTCCCAGGAGTTGAGGAAGAACAAGCCACCAAGAATCAAAGGCAAAAGTGAAAAGTCAAAAGTCAAAAGTGGAAAATTGATCCTTGAATTGTGACTTGTGAATTGCGAATTGCGAATTAGATTCAACGCCGCGGCGAGCGCGAGCAGGACGAACGGCAGCGCGAGAACGTGCGGGTGCATATCACCAAGCAGAAAACTGAACTGCGGAAACTCGTCGATGACCTCTTGCGTCTGCCCGCCCACCACGTCGTGGACGACGCGCGACGCGCGCCACCACCACCAGTTGTCGTTCGGCACGAACGAGCCGGTGAGTGGCGCAGCCGCCAGCCCTTTCACGTCCAACCAGTTCCAGAATTGCGCCGGACCGATGCCGTCTGCGTGCAGCGCCTCGAACAATCCTTCCAGATTGCCGGCGATAAGGAGAAATAGTGGCGCGAAAAGAGAGAAGAAAAGAGACTGCCATTTGCGAGGGGCGAGGGGCGAAGAGCGAATGACATCGTACGCTAAGCCAAACGCGCCGGTCGCGGCGAGCGCGAACAGCAGCGCGATGCCAAGATTGAACGCAACGCTGGACGCGACGCCGCTCAGCATCGTCAGCATCGCCATCATCACGTAGCCGAAATAATAGTAACTGATCGCATAGCCGGAGAGCCACGGATCGAGCGGTGGAAAACTCGTGCTCTGCAGTACACCGTTGAGAAACGCAAATTCCATCGGCTTTTCGGTCGCGGTGATCTCCGGCATATACGCGCGCACAAACACCCACGCGAAAAAGGCGATGGTGAAAACGAGTTCGACGGCGACGACGAGCGTCACGTGTTCGCGCGTCCAAGTGATTAGTGATTGGTGATTAGTGACTAGCGGCTGCTCGCTGTCCACTGTCGGCTGTTCACTGTTCACTGTTGACTGTTCACTATCTACTATCGTCTGAGTTCTGATGTCTGTATTCTGAGTTCTCCCGAAGAACCACCACGCTGCCGCCGCGACGCCCACCGCGACGAGCGCGATCGCGCCGCGCGTGTTCGTGAGAAAGCCGAGCGTCGTCAGCAGCCAGAACGGATACGCGATCAGCAGCAAGCCGAGCGGCTTGATGAACGCATAGCCGCGATCCGGCAGGTTGCGGAAGAAACGAAACGCAATGGGCCAAACCGCGATGCCGATCAGTTCGACGAGGAGCCACCAAGTGAGGGTTTCAATCATTGAAAGATGTGGGTTTGATAGCAGAGATTACCGGCGCAGGAACCGGTTGAGGACTGGGAAGATGCGGATCGCGTGAGCTAATTGAAGGATACTGATCGACGGCACTCGTACCATCTGGAGAGAGCGAGGTTTTGGTCGGCGTGGCGGTCAACGTTGGCTCG
>DAIDTM010000273.1 GCA_027457205.1 Anaerolineae bacterium
GGAATGGAAATGATCGCGGGCGGCGCGTTACTGCTGGCGGCGGGCGCGCTCACCGGAGAATTCGGACAGCTCAGACTCGATCAAGTGTCGCTGCGATCGCTCGTCGCGGTCGGCTATTTGATCGTTTTTGGATCGTGGGTCGGCTTTAGCGCATACACCTGGCTGTTGCGAGCCGTCAAGCCGGCGCTTTCATCGACCTACGCGTACGTCAATCCAGTCGTCGCGGTTTTTCTAGGCTGGGCGCTGGCGGGCGAGGCGCTCACGGTTCAGACCCTTCTCGCCGCGGCGATTATTATCGCGGCGGTCGTGATCACCACGACCAATCAGCCGAGAAAGAAAATCCCGGAACTGACAGAAGCGATTCCCAGCATCGTTCAGGCGGAGTAACCCACTGGCGCAGATCTTGTCGGTCTGCGCCAGTCTTTTCTCTATGCCTGTAACATTCGGAGGCGCGCGCCGCATGCGGCGTCCGGCAAAATCAAGAAGCCGTACGCCTCATCTTCGACTGGAATGTTATGCGTCTTCATCACGCGTCGCGCCGGATTCACGTCGTCCATCGCCCGCGTCAGCGCGTACAGCCCCTCGCCGCGCGTCGAGACCTGGTCTGCCATCGCGGTGCCGCCGGTTTCCGGCTGCGCGACGATGACTGCGCCCCACGGCAGCGTGAACCGATAGCCGGCGACATCGCCGGCGTTGTTGTGTACGCGGCGCGGTTCGACGCCAAGCAGCGCGCGGTACGCCTCGCGCGCGAGGTCGGCGTGCTTGACGGCGATGACCACTTCCTTGACGCGCGCTTGTTTGCCCAATCCTTCTGCAGGTGATTCGACGCGCAGTTCACGCGGCGTCACATCCTGAATCAGGAACGGCAGCGCGCCACTCGGTGTGCCGCCCAGAATCGCGGTCTGCCATTCGACGCGTTGACCGTCGGGGCGCGTGCGCGCGCCGGCATTCGGATCGGCGATGTCGAGTTTCTGTGCGCGGAGTTGCGCCACATCGGTCGCCAGATCGTTCGACGCGAGCACCCAGCCGCCAAAACCTTGCCGCACGCGCAACATCTTGACGGCGTCGCGCCAGAAGGATTGCTCCGCGAGCGCGGCGTCTTTGAACGCGAGGAGTTCGAGGTATGCGCCGTCCGCGAACGCGACAAGCGCGTTATGACTGCCGAATGCGGGATGCTCTCCGCCGGCGCGCACGTCAAAGCCGAGCGTGCGATACGTTTCCATCGCGGCGGCGAGATCGTTGACGAGGATGATAAAGTGGTCAAAACCATAGCGCGACATGAGTCTCCCCCGAAAATGTGAGACGAATTCGGAAATTTGTCCTACCGCATCCGCATTTTCATCCGATCGAACGCTCACGCCTTCAGTCGAGTCGGAAGGTGCCGCATCCCAAATGGGTTTGCCTGCCGATGTGCAGAATCGATGCGAGTTCCAAGTAAGGCAGCAGGCGCGGCGGAATGGTCTTGAACATTTGCGCGCCCATCCATCGCCCGGGCCAGTCGCGCGGCGCGGGATCGAGCAATGAGCGCTGCGGCAGCGTTTGCTCCAGCGCGAGCCAGAGCGCCGTTTGTTCGTCTGAATTGAGTAATGCCCACGCGTCGGCGGCGACGCGGCGCTTGCCGGGCAGAAACAGCGTCATGCGTTCCATCAACGCGTCCAGGATGTTGTGGAGAATGGACGACTTGTGCGAACGCTGGGGCGAATCCGACACGCGCGGCTGCGTCAAGTCGAAAGGCGTGATCCAGGTCAGTCGCTGCAAGCGGCGCGTCAGGTCCGAACCTAAGGTCAGTCCCTCCGCCCATTGCGTGGCGACGGCGCGATAGTCCAGGTTCAAGCGTCCGTCGCTGACGACCGGCTCCCAGCGCGCGCCGCGCGCCGCATAAATCGCGCGGGTGTCGAAGTGTCCCCACAGACTGTACGGGCGCTGCCAACGCGGATCGGTCGTCGTGGCAGCTTCTTCCATCGCGGGCAAAATGAATTCTAAAAAAAGCCCGTGATCTGCGCTATCTCCCAAAAGTTTCAACTCCCACAGAATCGTTTCGCCTAGTCCGTACGCGCGTTTGCCGGGATAGACGAACAACACGGATTCGAGAGGCCAGGTCACGTCGGGGATCGGACGGCTGGCGGTTGGCGGTCGGCGACGGTCATCCGCCGCGGCGGCTACCGCAGATTGCTCCCAGGCAGCAACCGCCTTGCGCCAATCGCGCGCTTGCTGCGTCGGCAGGCGATTGGCGATCAGCAGACCGAGCGTCTGCGACAACTCGGTGGGCAGATAGCGCGGCAGTTGAACCAGCGAACTGTTGACCTGCCAAACGATGAGATAACGGATCAGACTAACGGGGTTGATAAAATCCCACATACGCAACCAGTTCGTAGAACAGTTCGATCTGCGGCTTGGACCACGCACGAATTTTCCAGGCGTTCAGCATATCTTTGGCTTCCGGACTGAGTTCACCCAGGAATCGTCCCCAATAGAATTGCGACTCACCGGTGTCCTCCATCAGTAAAAGCCGATGGAGCAGTTTTTGCGAATCTGGCATCAACAGCGAGCGGAACACGACCGCCATGTCCAGCATCTGCAGAAATTCATCCGTTTCAAAAGTCAGCACGCCTTCACGGTCGTAGGGGCGCGGATGAAACACCTGAAACGGCTCAGCAAAGAAACGAACCCGCAACCGATCGCTGGGAAAGCGCGCTTCGTTGTGCACCATTCGACAAAGGAGTTCGCCCATGTGCGTGTCCTTGCCGCCGGTCGTGGGGACGATCTGGAGTAAGCCCTTCAGGTCGCCGCCGTGATAGAGCGAGAGTTCCTGAAGCCAGGGACGTAGTTGGCGATGAGACGCCATCAGCAGAAAATGGTGTTCGTCGTGGACGTACTGCGCCAAACTGTAATTCTCGCGCGCGTCCTCTTCGGACGCCAAGCCGAGGCGCAGCGGACGCGGCAACTGATTGACGAATCCCCAAACGACGACGGCGTGGCGCGAGAGCGCGCCGAGATTCAATGCATTATTCAGGATTGCCTGACACGTGGAGCAGTAGCAAGCGTCGGGGTGGGTTGCCGTGCGCGCCGACGGTTCTCGCCAGCAGCGCAGGCAAGGTCCGTCTAAAGCAGAATGAGGCGGACCGAATTCTCCGCCGCCGGCGTAACCTTGCGCGTCGTCGGAGAGCTCGGGATGTGTTTCAAAGTATCGCAACGTGGCGAGTAATTCTGCGCCGGTGCGACTCTGGCGCACTCGATCAAAGCGACTCGGCATTCAGCGCGGTTTGCAATTCAGCATAGTGGGCGATGACCGCCGGCTTGAGCCAGTCGCTGACCGCGAGAGGCAAATGTCCTTCTCGCTCCGGCTGGCTCGTATAGCGCGCGTCCCAATCGATGAGAAAACTATCGGGAAGAATCTGGAGGCGTAGACTGCCAAACCCCACATGGCGATGCTTCCCCAGTTTGTGCGCGAGTTTCGGTTCCAGCACGATGCACCAAATCAGTCGCTGGAGTTCTTGCTCCTCCAGATTCCAGAACCGAATCGTAAAACGGGCGCGCGCGCCCGGCAGAACCGCCCGCAGGTAACTCGCCTGTGCGGTATCGGGTTGGAAATCGTCGAGCCGCTGGACGAGTGGCGCGAGCGGCGCGTGCGGGAACAGCCGCCAGGTCTTGGCGATCTGATGCATCGGCACGGCGAGCCCGGCTTGATGCGTCCATTGGCGGTTGGCAAAACTCCAACCGGTGTACGGATACGGAATTTTGAACCACGCTAGCTCGGGCGCGGCAAACTCGGCGAAGCTAAACGCGAGGCGTCCCATAATCGCCTGGTTTTGACCTTGCCCCACCCAACCGAACAATCGGTCGATGGGATTGAGATGGCTCAGGTCTGCGCTCGGCTGGGCGGAATCGCTGGCAATCGAGTACAGGTGACGTACCATTCCTTTGAGACTGCGACTGGGCAGCGCGTACACGCGAAGCGTCGATGCGGGACGCAGCGCGGCTTCCGAGCCAGCCATCGCGAACAAGTCCCAACCGTTGACGGGACCATCGGCAAGCTGCGCTTTGAAGGAGGGTTCGCCGCTTTCCTGGATGTGCAGCGGCGTTAAGACTTGCGCTTCCACCGCCAGCGTACCGCAGTAGCCGCCGAACGCTCGATGCGAGATAAAACCTGCCATCGCCTTCGGCGGCGTTTTGGCGATGGGCGCAGTCGTAGTCGTCAACGGTTCCAGCGCGCGGAGCCGCGCCAGATGATCCGTCGCCGCTTGACCCTTTAAGGTCAGCCGATACCACAGTCCGTCGCGCGCGAGCGACTGATCGGCGAACAACTTGCGCGTGATGCCGTCAGGATCGGCAGTGAGCCAGACGCTTTCGGTGACTTGCGCTTTGACCCAACCGAAGCCGCTGGTCTTTTCGCCGCCCAAGGGAATGTCGCCATTCTGCAAATCCTGGAGCAGGTGCGCAAAAAGAGCGAGCGCGGTCCGGTCGCTTTCGCCAATGTCTTGAATGTCCATCTGAAATTTGAACGCGAGCTGTTCGCCGTAGGCAAAGAGATAATCGTGCTTCGCCGTTTCCACCGGGCGACCGGTTTTGGGATCCATCCGCACGCCGTCCATCGAACACCACGCGCGATCGGTGGCGTGCGGATCCAGAAGATAGGCGTCGGAGAAGAAAATGGTTCCGCGCTGTCCCTGGGTACCGAAGAGGCGATTCAACAACTGCGTGGTCTTGGGCGATTCGCCCCAGAGCGTTTTCAACACCATCGACGCGCGTTTGCGGAACGCGCCCTTGATCGTACTGCCGGGAATGTAGATCTCCCACGCGCCTTGTTCCTGGGACGACGGCGCCCACGACAGCATCCGCATAAAGACCGTGTCGTAGGGCTTCCGTATTTGCGGGCGACTTCGCGATTGAATGGACCGCCGCTGCGAAAGTCAATGTGCGGCGGCTGTGCCAATTCCTGGCGGGTGCGCTCGCGATGCGCCTGAAGAAAAGCGATAAAGTTGCGGTCGTTGGCGATGCTCTTGCGGAGATTGCCCGGGTGCATGATGTGCTGGTAACGCACGCGGCTGTGTTCGTCCAGAAAGCTGCGCCACGCCGCCGCGCTGACGCCGGCAGGCGGCTGATTACGATTGCTCCACTGCGCTTCGCTGATCTTGCCTTCCGAGAGCATCACCTTGATCTGCAAGTGCTGTTCGCGCGTCGCGATCTCTGCATCGACCCACGCGTCGCTTTGCAGCAGTTCGATCTGTTGGTCCACTTGGAAGTAGAGCCGCGGCAGAATGGGCTGGCACGCGCCTGCGAGAATTTCGGTGAGCGCGGCTTCGCTCTGAATCTGCGCAGCGAGGCGTTCTTCCAGCGCAGCGTCCAATCCCAGCCCGTTGGCAAGCGTGAGCCAGGCATCGCGATTCAGACTCTGCCCCGTCTGCGTTTGCCGCTCCATCACTTCGAGCACTCGCTTCGCCATATTGGCTTTATCGCCCAGCGCCGTTTTGAGCGCGGCTTCGGCGTCGGACTGACTGGCGAAGGGCTTGATCGCACAGCGGTTGAACCGCGTCGAGCACTTTTTGCGAAAGTGGAAATTTGCCCTTGCCCAGCTTTGCCAGAGCCGGCGCGCGTAGAATCCAGACTTGCGCCTCGCCGCGAGAGCGTTCTTGCAGCCAGACCGCCAGAACGCGGGGCAGGTACTCGGCGAGTTTTTCCTTCCAATCTTCCGGACTGAGGATCGGTCCGCCGATGACCATCGCCAGCCGCTGGCGAATCGGATCGGGCAGGTCGCGCATCGCTTCGACGAGCAGCCGACCCTGGATGGCGGCGAACGAGGGCACTTCGGGATCCACTTTTCCCCAGTTCCAGCCGACCAGCACCGGGTTGACCGCGTTGAAGGTCAAGTTGATCCGCCAGTGGTTCGCCTCGCCGCGTACCGTCGGCGGGGTCGCGGGCGCGGCGAACGGAAGCTGCATTTCAAGCCGGACGCGTCCCAGTCCTTTGCTCTTGCCCGCGCCGAACCAGAATCGCCCCTCGCGCAATTCCTGGAGGGCGTAGAACAACCGCGCGGTGTGGTCTTCCTTTTGGAGCGCGGCGTCGTTGACGGTTAGCGTAAAATCAAAGACCGCATTCTTGAACAGCGTCTCCATCTTGTAATTCGCATTCGCTTCGGACGCCCAGCGGTCTTCATCCAGGCGGAGACCCATTCGCAAGTCAAAGAAATGATCGCGCGGGTAGGATTCTTTTTGCAACTGGCACTCGACACGCGTAATCAGTCCCGCCGGCAACGGGCTACCGTAGAGACGCAGCCACAACCGATTCAACAAGCCGATGTTCCGCCCGTCGCGCGATTGACCGACAAAGGCATCCATCAGCGCCTGAGCCGTCCCGGAGATTTCGCCGGCGAGCGAGACCAATCGCTGCGAACCATCGCCGTCGCGCGTGAACAGCGTCTTGCGCGCGTTGCCCCGGTAGATCGGCGTCTCGGCGATGAGTTGACCGCGTAATAGCATCTTGCCCCCTTCGGAAACGGATGCGATTGTGATCCCGTCGTGATTGCGCGCATTATAGCATTGAACGAACGGATTGTAAAAGGCAACGTCTCCAAACCCGTAGCGTTCAATTTTGTTAACCTCAACCACCGTGCTATAATCGTTCGTGATGAAAAATTTCACCTCCGAGATAGACTCGCACAAGTACACGCTTTACAACGCGGACTGCATCGCCGGTATGCGCGATCAGCTCGCGCCGCGCTCGGTCGACGTTGTCGTCACGTCGCCGCCGTACAATTTGGGTATTCGATACAAACGCTATGACGATACGATCGCGCGGCAAGATTATTTACGCTGGCTAGGCGAATGGGCGCAAGTCGTCCAGCGCGTCTTGCGCGACGACGGCTCGCTATTCCTCAACGTCGGCTCCAAGCCGTCCGATCCGTGGGTGCCGTTTCAAGTGCTGGAGGAGATGCAAAAATATTTCGCGCTGCAAAACGTGATCCACTGGGTCAAGTCGATCGCGATTCAAAAAGAGGATGTAGGCGAGTATCCCGGCATCACCGGCAACGTGTCCATTGGACATTTCAAGCCGATCAACAGCCCGCGCTATGTGAACGATTGCCACGAGTACATTTTCCATCTAACCCGTCGCGGCGATGTGAAACTCGACCGATTGGCGATTGGCGTCGAGTATCAGGACAAGTCGAACGTGACGCGCTGGCGCGCCGCGCGCGGCGGCAAGCGCTGCCGCGGCAACACCTGGTTCGTGCCGTATGAAACGATCCGCGATCGCGCGGCGCAGCGACCGCACCCGGCAACCTTTCCGGTCAAGATTCCCAAAATGTGCATTCAATTGCACGGCGTCAAGCGCGCGCGGCGCGTGGTGGACCCATTTCTCGGCATCGGTCACACTGCCGTCGCATGCGTCGAGTTAGGCGTCGATTTCGTCGGTTTCGAAATCGATCCAGATTATTTTGCCGAGGCGCGACGGAACATTCGCCGCGCGTTGAAGAGACGGGTATGACGAACAGAGAGACACCGCTTCGCGCCGCCTGGGTCGAAGTGGATTTACAAGCGATTGAATACAACGCGCGCCGGCTGACCGAGATTGCGGGAGCCGGCGTCGAGTTGATGGCGATGGTCAAGGCGAACGCCTACGGTCACGGCGCGGTCGCGGTTTCGCGCGCGGCGTTACGCGGCGGCGCGGCGTGGCTTGGCGTCGTTTCCGTCGGCGAAGGCATTGAATTTCGCCGCGCCGGCATCGACGCGCCCATTTTGGTGCTGGGCGCGACGCCGCCGCCCTGGGCGCGCGCAGGCGTGGAAAACGACTTGGTGCTGGCGGTCTTTTCGCTGGACGCCGCACAGGCGATTTCTAACGCGGCGCGCGAACTCGAGACCCGCGCGCGGGTCCATCTCAAGATCGATACCGGGATGACGCGCCTCGGCGTGGTGCCGGAACAAGCAGTGGAGTTGGCGCGCGCGGTCAGCCGTCTCGACCACGTCGAAATCAACGGGATTTTCACGCACTTTTCGATGGCAGACACGCCCGATGCCTTTGGAGTTGCCGGCTGGGGACGCGACTATACTCAGCAGCAGTTGGCGCGCTTTCGCGATGTGCTTGATCGATTGGAACAAGCCGGCATCCAGCCGCACTATCGCCACATTGCGAACAGCCCGGCGGTCATCGATCTGCCGGAATCGCGGTTCAATCTGGTCCGCAGCGGAATTCTGGTGTATGGGCTTGACCCGTCCGATGACGCGCCGCGTCCCGCGGACTTGATGCCGGCGCTGGCGTTCAAGACCCAGGTCGCATTGGTAAAATCAGCGCCAGCGGGTACGTTCATCGGCTATGGCTGTACCTTTCGCACCACGCGCGCATCGCGCATCGCCGTGGTGATGGTTGGCTACGCGGACGGCTTCCGCCGCGCGCCCAACACCTACGGCGCCGTCCTCGTGCGCGGCAAGCGCGCGCCGATTGTCGGACGCGTCTGCATGGATTTGACGATGATCGACGTGACGGACATCGACGGCGTAGAGCCAGGCGACGAAGTGGTGCTAATCGGCAAGCAGGGCGCGGAGGAAATTCGAGCGGAGGAGATCGCCAGAAACCTGGGGACGAGCAATTACGAAACGGTGACGACGATCAGCGCACGAGTGGAGCGCAAGTACGTGTAAAATCGCCGGGGCGAGCCGGCGGCTCGCCCCTGTCTATTTCAATTTTTCGAGAACGAACCCATTCCATCGTCCCAGATGTCCGGGGCGGTACCTTCGGGATACGCGTTCATTGGCTCTTCGTCCGCCAACGCGTCGTCGACCATATCTTCGGCGGCGTTGACGGCGAGCCATTCTTCCACGGCTTCGCGCGCCACATCGCGCACGTCGCGGTCGCGCGAGTGGGTCAGGCGGTCCAGCACGGGATACGCACTCTCCGCGCCGATTTCGCCCAGCGCGTAAATGGCGAGCAGGCGCAGCGGCTTGCGGACGTTCTTGCTTCGTACCATATCGATGAGCGTGTCCGTCGCTTCTTCCAGACCCAGTTCGCCCGCCGCGTGGACCGCTTCGTACTGAATCTCGGTATCGCGGCTGCGGAGTTCCTTGAGGATATATTCCGTCCAGCGCGGATCGCCATTGCGCGCCATCGAGAACAACGCGCTGACCTTGAGCCGCCGATCGGTGTGATGATACGCCCATTCGATCAGGTCGAGCACGTCGGCGTCTTCGGCGCGGAACGCCAGCGCCTCGATCGCGTACCGCCGCGGCTCAATGGCTTCTTCCGGGTCTTGCGCGATGCGGAATAAAAAGTCGGTGACGCGCGCGTAATCCTCCGGCGTAATGCTGATCTCGTACCCATCCCAGTCTTCAAACGCCGCCGCGTCGCCTTCGAACACGTAGCGCCCCAGCGCGGAAATCGCGTGCGTGCGCACGTCCGCGTGCGAGTCTCCGATCGCCTTACGCATCAGCAGATCGATCCAGCGCGGATCGGGATCGTTCCACAAACAGGCAATCGCCTCCGCGCGCACCTGAGCATCGGGATCGTCGAGCAGCGAACGCAGCAACGTCAACGCGTGCTTATCGAACGGACGGTAACCGTCTTCGATGTCCGCGAGCAGATTTAGTTTTTCTTTCTTACTCATCTTGGGCAACCTGATCGGCATACGCGGTCGCCTCCCTCCTAACGAATCATCCTCACTATCTTTATTCTATCACGATTGGCGATTTTTTGCCAGTGACCTACATCGGCAGTTTTTTCTGTTTCCCCTGGCGTTCTGTTTCCGCCGCCGCGCGAACGAATTCGCGGAAGAGCGGATGCGGACGATCTGGACGCGATTTGAATTCCGGATGAAACTGCGAGCCAAGCATAAACGGATGATCGCGCAATTCGGCAATTTCGACGAGGTTGCCTTCCGGCGACAAGCCGCTGTACTCCATCCCGGCTTTGTTCAGCATTTCGCGGTAGGCGTTGTTGAACTCAAAGCGGTGGCGATGCCGCTCCGAAATCAGGTCTTCTCCGTACGCGCGCGCGGCGACCGTGCCCGGGACCAATTTGCACGGATAGTGACCCAGCCGCATCGTCCCGCCCATCTCAGAAATGCCGCGCTGGTCCGGCATGAGGTCGATGACCGGATAGTGCGTCCCCGGATTGAACTCGGTCGAATTCGGCTCGTCGCTCTCCAGCACAAAACGCGCCAACTCCACGCACATCACCTGCATACCGAGGCACAGTCCCAGGTACGGAATCTTGTGCACGCGCGCGTAGCGCGCGGCGAGAATCTTGCCCTCGATGCCGCGCTCGCCGAAACCCCCGGGCACGACGATGCCATCCGCCTGCGTGAGCCGGTCAAAGCTCTTGTCGCGTTCCAGGTCTTCGGACAAGATCCAATCGATGTCGACCGCGCGGTCGTTCGCCAAGCAGGCGTGGAACAGCGCCTCGCGCACGCTGATGTACGCGTCCGGCAGCTCGACGTATTTGCCGACGACGGCAATCCGCACCGGTTCCTTAGGCGCATCGATGCGGCGCATCAAAGCGCGCCACGCGCTCAGGTCGGGCGTGCGGTCGGGCAAATCCAATTGACGCGTCACCAATTTGCCCAAGCCAAAATCTTCCAAAACCAGCGGCACTTCGTAAATATTCCGCGCCGTGACCAGCGGCACCACAGCTTCTTTCTCAACGTCGGTGAACAGCGAAATCTTGTCGCGCAAATTGTCGTCGATGGCAAAGTCCGAACGGCAGATAATGACGTTCGGCTGGATGCCGACGCCGCGCAGTTCCTTGACGCTGTGCTGCGTCGGTTTCGTTTTCAACTCGCCGGTAGAGCAGATGTGCGGAAGGAGCGTGACGTGGATGTACATCACATGCTCGCGCCCGATGTCTTTTCGCATCTGACGGATAGCTTCGAGAAATGGAAGACTCTCGATGTCGCCGACGGTGCCGCCGATCTCGACGATGAGCACGTCCGCGCCGGTCTCTTTCGCCGCCAGTCCGATGCGGCGTTTGATTTCATTCGTGATGTGAGGGACAACCTGCACGGTGCCGCCGAGAAAATCGCCGCGGCGTTCTTTGGCGATGACTTCGGCATAGACCTGCCCGGTCGTCACATTCGACGCGCGCGTCAGGTTTTCGTCGACAAAGCGTTCATAGTGTCCCAGGTCAAGATCGGTCTCTGCGCCGTCTTCCGTCACAAACACTTCGCCGTGCTGGTACGGCGACATGGTGCCGGGATCGACGTTGATGTACGGATCGAGCTTCTGAATCGAAACGCGAATGCCGCGCGCTTTCAGAATGCGCCCGATCGACGCGACCGTGACGCCTTTGCCGACCGATGAAACGACTCCGCCCGTGCAGAAGATGAATTTCGGCATTTCCACCTCACAACAAAATCAGGATCGACCTTGCGGGAGTATGACGAATCGTTCCGTCACAATAAAAACACGGGGCTGGTACGCTCCGTGTTTTTCTGACAGTCCGTTTCGATGATTGGAGGGCGGCGGCTAAATCATCGCCGAGATGTCGGCGGCAGCTTTTCTCATATCGTAGAGGATCAAGCCGAGTTTGGCTTCTTTGCGCGCCAGCACCGTGAGCACCGCTTCCTCGCCGGCGGACATCAAGACCACGTACCCATTCTCGCCGTGGATGTAGACCTGGTCGAGCGCGCCGCGCCGCAGTTCGGTGGCGATGCGGTCGCCGAGGGAAAGCATCGCAGCAGACATCGCCGAGACGCGATCCTCTTCCACGCCCTGCGGCAAGTCGGAGGCGACGATCAAGCCGTCCGCGCTCACCACCGCCGAGGCTTCGACGTCTGGAATCGATCCGCGAAAATCGCGAAGACGTTGCACCATTTTTTCCGAGCGCGATTTCTGGTCCATCGAGGGTCTCCTTTGAAGCAAAGAAATCTGCCCTGCCTCTCTCATTCAACCAGGGGTATGCTATCACAACTTGGGCGGGCTGTCAACAATCGGTATCGATTCAAACCTCAAACAAGACTTGTTGACAAATTCGCGCCATTGCGCTTATAATGATTTTAGGTTCGCTCAGGGTCGCGCGCTGGTTGGGTGTTTAGCGAGAGAGGGTGACAAGTCGGTCGTTCGTGTGGCATCGGTCGTTTCGCCTCTCGCGCGTACGCGCGGGTAGCAGAAGCGCCGATTTTTTATTTAGCGTGCTTGGCTTTTGACGAGGAGTTTCCCGATGTCGGATGAAGTCAAACCGTGGGAAGAATCGCCTGATGAAGGGTACTGGCGCGCCGTGCTCGGCGCGTCGTCCGTTGCGCCGAAAGAGGATGCCGCGCCAGCCGCGCCTCCGTCCGCGTCGATCGGCTGGGCGCGCGCTGAACAAAGTTACGCGAACGGCGACACGCTGGAACTGCGCGTCGTCGCCTACAACCGCGGCGGCTTGCTGGTCGATCTGGGCGATACGCGCGGCTTTGTGCCCGCCTCGCAACTCGTCTCCTTTCCCCGACAGATGCCGGAGGAACAGCGGATGCAGGCGCTCGCGCAGTGCATCGGCAGCACACTGCGGCTCAAGGTCATCGAACTTGACCGCGCGCGCAACCGTCTCATCCTGTCCGAGCGCGTCGCGAACCCGCCGGTTTCGCACGCCGATCAGGCGCTCGCCGCCATCGAGCCGCAGCAAACGCGCAAGGGCGTGGTGCGCAATGTCACTGACTTTGGCGCGTTCATCGATCTCGGCGGCGTCGAAGGTCTCATCCACGTCTCCGAATTGTCGTGGCAATATGTGAAACACCCGCGCGATGTCTTGTCGCCTGGACAGGAAATCGATGTCTACGTGATGGATGTGAACCGGGAGCAAAAGCGCATCGCGTGCAGTCTCAAGCGCTTGACCAGTAATCCGTGGGCGCAGATTGCCGAGAAACTGCATCCCGGCGAAACGATCGAAGGCGTGATTACGAGTGTCGTGCCGTTCGGCGCGTTCGTGCGCGTCGCCGACGGCGTCGAAGGATTGGTGCACGTATCGGAATTGGCGGAAGGAAATTTCCTGCACCCGCGCGACATTGTGCAGGAGGGGCAAACCGTGCAAGTGCGCGTGATCGATATCGATCCGAACCAGCAGCGATTACGTCTGAGTCTGCGGCTCAACGGTTCGCAACCGAAGAGACCGCGCGTATCGAACAACGCGAGAACCCCGAATCACGGAGCACCGCCGCCTCCGCCGAACGATCCAGGTTACTGGGAAAGTCTGGCGGAATCGGGAATGTAAATGGCAACCAGACGAGCCAAAGAGCAAAAAAACAAACCACCGCTGCCTAAAGTGGGGCTGAACATCGATCCAGCGCGCCAGCGCGAAATTGGCGGGTTGATTCTGTTCGCGTTGGGCGGACTTGCGCTGCTTGCACTGGTTGGCGTGACGCCCGGCATCATCACCAATTCTCTAGGCGCAGTCCTGAAGCTGCTCTTTGGCTGGGGCGCGTACCTGCTGCCCCTGGTCGCCTTTGGAGTCAGCGCGTTGCTGCTGCGCCGCGGCGAATCGAACCAAGTAAAAATTGCATGGGGGCGCGTCTTCGCCGCCGAGGTCTTGTTCGCCGCTGCGCTTGCTTTCGTTCATTTGGTCACGCCCGCGAAGAACGCGGGCGTGCTCGCGGACGCCGGAGGCGGCGGCTACGTCGGCTGGGCGATCAGCGCGCTGCTTGCGTCCGTGCTGGGTCCCATCGGCGCGGCAGTGGTATTGGTCTTGCTCGCGCTGATCACCGCGCCGATCATCTTGGGCTTGGGTACGAAGCATTTGTACAACTGGAGCCGCGCGCTTGCTGAAAAAAGCGGCGAGCCAGCTGCGCTGGCGGCGAAAACGAAAACCGATGCTGCGCCTGCACCCAAGACCAAGCCCGCGCCGCCGGTCACGCCAGCCGCCGCGCCGAACGCGCGCCCCGCGCCTGCGCCCACGAACGCGCCACGCGCCACGCCTGCAC
>DAIDTM010000274.1 GCA_027457205.1 Anaerolineae bacterium
GCGCAAACATTGCCTGGGGAACCGGTGTGAACGTCGGGTACGGCGTGTAGGTTGGCAGCGGCGTGTACGTCGGCAGCGGCGCGGGCGTGGGCGACGCGCACGCGGCGAGCAAGAGCGCGAAAAGCACGATGGCGGCAATTCGTTTCATCTCGGGTCTCCTCGCGAAGATAAATAAATTGCCTGCTCCGGATAACCAGAGCAGGCACAAACGCTGCATCCTCGCGCCGCCGAGATCGTCAACGGCGCGGTTCTTTAGCCGATTCGATTATAGCGCGGAATCCGCGCGGCGTCAAAACTATGACGATGTTGCCGCGTCCTTCGGCGCGGCGTTTTTCAACGCGTCAATCTCTTCTTCCAGTTCGTCGATGCGCGCCTGAATCGACGGGGAAATCGAATGGCGCGGCAGCTGCTGCTTCAACTGTTCCAGTTCGCGCTCCAGCGCGGCGAGATCGGGCACGGCGGTCGGCATTATTTCCTCCAACACGAGTATCTACTCTTTGGATGCAGCGGGTCTGGAAAGGGTACAAAAAAGTAGGGACGGGATAACCCGTCCCTACCCTCGTAAAGGTCACGTCATTTGGTGGTCGGCGCGGTCCAGAATCCGCGTCCGCCCATCATCCCACCGCGAAACCCTGCACCTCCCATCATACCGACTCCGAACCCCGCGCCGCCGGTCAAGCCGGGGCACGTGCCGCCGTTCGCGGTAAAGTACTGGTCCATCGCGTTGAGACGGGAGAGTAGCGCGTCCGCCTGCGCCTGCGTCAGCTTGCTGTCTTTCACTGCTTGCTGAATCAGCGCCTTGTGCGCGGCTTGGACATCGTCGTGCAACTTGGTCAGACTGATGTTCTTCGACTGCGCGATCTGCGCGATCGTCTTGCCGGCGCGCAGCTGCGCGTTCAAATCGTCAAGACTCATTCCGAGCGACTTGGCGACTGCGGTCTGCATCTGCGTCCGCCAATCGACGTTCAAGCCGAGACCGAATCCACCGCGCATCCAGCCCGGTCCATAACCCGGCACCGGCGTCTGCCCTGTCGTCGGACCTTGCGCCAACGCCAGCGTCGCGCCGAGACCCAACGCGGTAACCACACCGAGTAACACCGCGACTGCCACAATCTTTTTCATCACACACCTCCAAGATTTTACGGAATCGCGTTCCGTATTTCTGAGGTCATTGTAACAAACGGGTGTGAAGAAGTTATGAACGGGGTGTGCGGTTTGTGTGGATGTCTTGTGTCATCTACGCGCTATGCAACTGCTCAACCTCCTGCAGGTTGCAACCTGCGGGAGGTTGGTTAGTCAAATCTCTCCTCGCACCTCGCGCTCCAGCCGATCAAAAAACGCCGCCATAAACGCGTGCCGTTCGTCCGCGATCTGGCGCGCCGACGCGGTGTGCACGCGTTCGCGCACCTTGCTCAACTTGACAGCAAATTCCGCGACGGCAGTATGGTTCGCGTTGTGCTGATCGCGCGTCGCAACCGCGTCCGGCGCAACTTGGCTCCACAGCCGCTGGTTGAGCGCGCCGGAGATGGCGTACGCGCGCGCGACGCCAATCGCGCCGATCGAATCGAGCTTGTCCGCGTCGAACAAGATTTTCGCTTCCAGCGTCTGCGGCGGCGTACTGCCGCGAAATCGATGCGCGGCAATCGCGTGCGCGACGGCATCGGCGCGCGCCGGCGCAACGCAGCGCGCGACCAGAATCGCATGGGCGCGCGCGGCAGCCATTTGCGCGTGATCGCCCTGACCGGTCGCATCTTCCTCCGCGCGCGCAATGTCGTGCAGAAGCGCCGCCGCGCGGACGATCTCGACGTCCGCGCCTTCCGCGCGCGCCAGCCGCTCGGCAAGCGCCAGCACGCGCAGGACATGATCGAAATCGTGTCCGCTCCCCGCGCCGGCGTAATAGGCGCGCGCCTCGTCCACTGTGACCATCGACATTTGTGTCTCCGTTCAGAAATGGTATAATAGCGATTGCAGGCGGAAGAACGGCTGGGCAAAGGTTCTCCGTCTGAAATGGGAAATGCAGAAAATGTCCGCCCTCTCGAATGCCCGCGTGACCGCCATTGTAACCGGAATGGTGCAAGGTGTAAACTTTCGATGGTTCACGCAGCGCCGCGCGGCGGCGCTGGGGTTGGTCGGGCGCGTCCGCAATCGTTCCGATGGTTCGGTGGAGGTGGTCGCGGAGGGCCCGCGCGATGCGCTGGAACGATTGCTAGATGCGGCGCGGCAAGGTCCGCCGTCTGCCGTCGTCGAAAATGTGGACGCCCAGTGGGATGCGGCGACCGGAGAATTTAGTCGATTTGAAATCCGCTTTTAATCCGTGCCGGCGCGTGATGCCTCAGGTTGTGCGCCGATGATCCGCAAGAATCCGGAGCGCGTCGCGTGGCTGGTGATCCTAGGTTCGTTTGCCACGTTCCTTTTGCTGTGTACGACCGTCCCCTTCGGCGTCCAGTATTATCTCCGCCACGCCATGTCGTCGCAGACCGCAACGCTTGAAGTCATCGGTGGAACGCCGCGCTATCGCCTGCCGGGCGCGGTCGCGCCCATTGCCGCCACCAAGACCGTTCAATTGCCCGAAGGGACCTCGATCGAAACCGACGAGAATTCACGCGGCATTCTGACCTTCTACGACGGCAGCACCACGATTCTCTTCCCCAGCACGCAGATCACGTTGCATGCGATGCGCGTGCCGACTTTTCCCTGGGGCATCGAACCGATCATGCTGTGGATTGACGAGGCGCGCGGACGGATCCGCATCGGCGCAGCGCCGCTGGTAACGCAGGGGAACAACTCAACGCCGGGACGCGATTTTCAGGTGCGCACGCCGCAGCTGACCGCGACGCTCGCGGAGGGAAGTTACGCGGTCGAAGTGACCGCGGACGCGTCGCAGATCATCGTGACCGATGGCAACGCGGCGGTGACGGCGCAGGACCGCACGGTGCAGGTCGGACGGCGGCAGCGCACCGTGGCGACGCTGGGGCAGCCGCCGCTGCCGCCATTGCCTGCCGCGCAGGACATTATGGTCAACGGCGATTTCAACGATCCGCTCGCGCGCGGCTGGAGCATCGTGCGCGAACCCAGCAACGATCCAACGATTCTGCCGGGGAATATTACCGTAACATCGCTCGGCGACCGCAACGCCGTTCATATCCTACGCACCAATTCCAATCAGACCAGCGCGATCACCGGCATCATCCAGCAGATCAACCGCGAGGTTTCGGACTATCGCTCCGTGAGTCTCTCCGCCGACATTCGGATTCACTATCAAAGTTTGTCGGGCGGCGGCATCCTCAGTTCGGAATATCCGCTGATCCTGCGGCTGCAGTATCAGGACGTTTATGGAAGTCAGGCAGAATGGGTGCACGGTTTCTACATCCAGAACCTGACGCACAATCCAACGAACAACGGCGAACAGGTCCCGCCGGATGTGTGGGTGCCGTTTGAAGCCGGCAATCTGTTCGATACGCTCGACCCCAAACCGTTCAAAATCACCTCGCTGCAAATCTACGCGTCCGGCTGGGACTACGATTCGTATGTCACCGGAGTTCGTCTCGTAGTCGAATAGTCGCCTAGTCTGGTGGTCATGTCGTCTGACTACTTGACTATTCGGCTATCAGACTAGACGACTATCCAAATCCTAATCCCCGTTCCTTCAAACTCACGAACTTGGCTCCCGCGCCAATCACCAGATGGTCTAACACGTCGATGTCCAGAATCTTCCCGGCTTTGACGATTTCCCCGGTCACCGCGACATCTTCCGGCGACGGCGTTGGATCGCCGGACGGATGGTTGTGCGCGATGATCAGCCCGGCGCAATTCTGGCGCACCGCCTCGCGGAAAAGCTCCGTCACGCGGACGACCGTCGTGTGGAGCGAGCCGCGGTAAACGGTCGGCATCGCCAGCACGCGGTTCTTGGTGTCCAGCAGAATCGTCCGCATCGTCTCCTGCTCCAGCACACTCATCTCGGACAGGAGATTCGCCGCGTCCGCCGGGGATTTGATCATCGGTCGTTCTTCCGGCGACGCGGCGAGCAGTCGGCGTCCCAGTTCAAACACGGCTTGCAGTTCGGTCGCCTTGGCGTCTCCCAGCCCCTTGATGTTCGTCAGTTCGCTGAACGGCAACCGCGCCAAGCCCGCCAAGCCGCCGCACTCTTTGAGCAGGCGTTCCGCCAAGTGCAGCACGTGTTCGCCGTGCAGTCCCGTCCGCAGAATGATCGCGATCAACTCCTCATTCTTGAGCGCGGCAGGTCCGAGATGCCGCAGCCGCTCGCGCGGCAAATCGTTCTTGTCGACCGAATCGAGCAGGTACTCGGGTGTCTTCGATGCCTCCGGGGATAGCATCTTTGCCTCCTCCAGTAAATTGTGACCCACTCCAACCTTCCGCAGGTTACTGATTGCCTCCGTCACCTGCGCCGCACATCGCTTGCCGCGCCTGCGCCGAACATTTCCGGCGGAAGCTTAAAGCCGTGGGTTTCCAGTCGCGGCGTGAACTTGGGACGAATGCCAGTGGTTTGCGTCTCGCCGATCACCTTGCCGCTCGCGTCCACCCCACGCTCGACAAAGCGAAACACGTCCTGCATCACGACCACGTCGCCTTCCATGCCTTGCACTTCAGTGATCTGCACGATCTTGCGCGAGCCGTCGCGCATCCGCGACGTCTGCACGATCAAATCGATGGCGGAAGCGATCTGCTCGCGGATGACCTTGATCGGAAAATCGATGCCTGCCATCAGCGCCATCGTTTCGAGCCGACTGATCGTGTCGCGCGGCGTGTTCGCGTGCAGCGTCGTCAGCGAGCCATCGTGCCCCGTGTTCATCGCTTGCAGCATATCGAGCGCGGCGGCGTCGCGCACCTCGCCGACGATGATCCGTTCCGGGCGCATCCGCAGCGAGTTGACGACCAGATCGCGAATGGTCACGCGCCCAGTGCCGTCCGGATCGGGCGGGCGCGCTTCCAGCCGGACGACGTGCGGTTTGGCAAGATGCAGTTCCGCCGAGTCTTCGATCGTCACGATGCGGTCGTCTTCCGGAATAAAATTCGAGAGGACGGTGAGCAGCGTGGTCTTGCCGCTGCCGGTCCCGCCGGAGACGATGATGTTCAGGCGCGACACCACACACGCATGCAGAAACTCGGACATGGGCGGCGTCAGCGATCCAAGCTGCATCAAGTCTTCGATCTGGAGCTTCTTTTTGGAGAACTTGCGGATAGTGAGCGTCGGTCCGTCAATCGCGCTCGGCGGAATGATGACGTTCACACGCGAACCATCCGGCAACCGCGCGTCCACCATCGGCCATTTGCGGTCGACGCGGCGACCGAGCGGGCGGATGATCCGGTCGATCACGCGATAGACGTGCGCCTCGTCGTCGAAATGGATCGGGGTCTCTAGCACGCGCCCTTTTTGCTCGATGTAAACGTGGTCGGGTCCATTCACCATCACTTCGGTGATCGTCGGATCATCCAGCAGCGGCTCGATCGGACCAAAACCGACCAGCTCGTTCACCACGTCACGTTCGAGTTGCTGCGCCTCATCCAGCGTCAGGTTCACGCCGGCGGATTTGTAGAGCGCGGCGAAACGCTCGTGAATCCGCGCGAGCGTTTTATCGTCGCGATGGATTTCGTCTGGCTTGCCCAGGGCGAGGATGATTTGATCGATCAGCCATTGACGCAGTTTGATGTTAAGTTTGCCGGCGGTTGCCGCGCCGGGTTTAGGCGGCTCACTCGCGGCGGGAGCCGACGCGACTGCCGCACCAGCGGCGGGCGGCGTTTCGGCGATTTGAATCTTCTCCGGCGATTTGGTGGCTTGCACTCGGTCTAACAAAGTAGACATGCTTCCTCAACTTATCGATCCGAATACGCAAACGATGCAGTCAATCCCCTTTCCCGGCGTCCGGCTGAGCGGTTTCGCGCGGCAGGATCCAGGCGATCTGATTCTTGTTGACGATGATCACCTCGGTCGAGTAGAGCGGGCGCTCGCCGTTCACCGCGTACACCTCCGCGTGCGTGATCGCGAGAAACGCTTCGGCGCTGTTCATTTCGTCCTTCAGTCGATTGTCCGGCGCGAGGTGCAAGTCGCCGTGAATGATCGAATCCTGGACGCGCGCGACGACCGCCACGGTCTGCTTGCTCACATGGGTAGTGTAATACTTGCCCTTGGCGTCTACTCGAAAATCCATAGGTTCTCCATCCCAGCGCGGCGCACTGTGTACCGCTGCCGCGACGAAAGCCGAACTGAGTTCATTATAGAGTACGCCGATAGGTTCCGCAAGGGGGAAATTTGGACTGGTCGAATGTGAGTGCGCGCTCGCGCCGGACTGGATTTTTCGAGCGAATCGGCGTTCGATTTGCGCGTTGCTGCCTTTTGTGCTAGAATGCGCGCGATAGGCGAGTAGCTCAATTTGGCAGAGCACACGTCTCCAAAACGTGCGGTTGGGGGTTCAAGTCCCTCCTCGCCTGCTGAAAACAACGCGCAAGTCAGATACTGGCTTGCGCGTTCGCATTTCATAATCCTTCCCTCACCGTACCTCGCGCTGCGGATCCAGCGCGTCGCGCAAACCATCGCCAATGTAGTTGATCGCGATGACCGCGCTGAAGATCATCAAGCCGGGAAAGACCGCTGTCCACGGCGCGTACGTCATCTGCGCTTGCGCCGATCGCAGCATATTGCCCCACGTCGGCGTTGGCAGCTGTACACCGAAACCGAGGTACGACAAGCCGGATTCGGTGAGGATCGACGCCGCGACGCCCAGCGTCCCGGCGACGATGATCGGACTCGCCGTGTTCGGCAGGATGTGGCGAAACATGATGCGCGCGTCGCCCGCGCCTACGCCACGCGCCGCCTCGACATACTCCTTCTCCCGGATCGACAGATACGCCGCGCGCACGAGCCGCGCCACGCTCATCCACGAGAGCAAGCCAATGACGAAAATGATCGGCGCGAAACTGCCTGCCGGCAGCCATGGAAGATTCAGTTGACGCAAGAGCGTCGTGACGAGGATCAAAACGAACAACCGCGGGAACGCGAGAAAAACGTCGGTCATACGCATCAAGACAGCGTCGATCCCGCCGCCGTGGAATCCCGCCGCCGCGCCGATCAGCGTGCCCACCGTGACCGCCAGCATCATCGACAGAACGCCGATCGCGAGCGAGATGCGGCTGCCGTACAGGATTCGCGTGAACAGGTCGCGTCCCAGCTCGTCCGTGCCCATCAGGTGCTCCAGCGTGGGCGGCTGCAAGCGAATGTCGAGATTGTTTTGCTCCGGGTCGTACGGCGAGACAATCGGCGCGAAGACCGCCAGCAGCACAAAGAGGACGATCACGCCGACGCCGATGAGGGCGGGGCGATGCCGGCGAAACCGCCGCCACGTCATTTCGAGCATCGCGTCCTCACGCGTACCGGATGCGCGGATCGACCAGCGCGTAGACGACGTCGGCGACGAGATTGAAGAAGAGAATCAGCGCGGCGTTGATCATTAGGATCGCCATCAGCACCGGATAGTCGAACAGGAACGCGCGCTCGATGAAGAGCCGTCCCATACCGGGCCACGAAAAAATCGTCTCCGTGAAAACCGCGCCGTTGAAAAGACCCGGCAGATCGAGCGCGAGGATCGTGACAAGCGGCAGCGCGGCGTTCTTGAACGCGTGCCGGACCACGACCACGCGTTCCTTCAGCCCTTTCGCGTGCGCGGTGCGGATGAAATCCTGGTGGATCACGTCGAGCATGCTGGCGCGCATGAACCGCGTGAGCTGCGCGGTCTGGTAGAGCGCCAGCATCGTCACCGGCAGAATCAGGTGCGCGAGGTAATCGCCAATCGAAAAAGGCGCGCCGAGCGTGGACATTCCATCGCCGGGCAAGAGCGGCGCGCCGGTCAGCGGGTTCTTCAGCGTCGAGTGAAAAACGATGATGAGGACCAAGCCCAGCCAGAAGATCGGAATCGATTGCCCGGCGAATACAATCGTCGTCGTGAGCGTGTCGAAGATGGAGTACTGCCGCAGCGCGGCGATGAGACCCATCGGAATCGCGATCAGCAGCGCGACGACGAACGCGATGCCCATCAGATAAATCGTGTTCGGCAATCGGTCGGCGATCTCGCGCAGGACGGGACGTTGCGTCACGGTCGAGTACCCCCAATCGCCGCGCAGCACATTGCCCAGCCATTTGCCGTACTGCACGGGCAGCGGCGCGTTGACGCCCAGCCGCTGTTCGAGACGCGCTAAATCCTCGGACGTAATCTCCGGATTGTTTGCGTATGCCGCCGTCGGCCCGCCAGGAATGATTTGAAGCAGCGTGAAAAGCAGAACACTGATGAGGAAGAGCAGCGGGATGAATTGCAGCAGACGCCGGATGATGTAGCGCGTCACGGCGACCCCAGCCGCTGTGCGAGCCGCGAGTTGCGCTGCGCGACCTTGTCGTTCCGCACCGCAATCGCGATAGCTTTGGGCGTGCCGACCAGCACGACGAGTTGCTTGGCGCGCGTGACGCCGGTGTAGAGCAAGTTGCGCTGCAAAAGCAAAAAATGCTGCGTGAGAATCGGAATGACGACGGCGCGGTATTCGCTTCCCTGCGCTTTGTGGACGCTCATCGCGAACGCGTGCACCAGTTCGTCCGCCTCGCTGAACTCGTAATCGACGCGCGTTCCGTCGAAATCCACGCCGAGCAGTTGCTCCTCCGGATCGATCGCGACGACGCGCCCCAGGTCGCCGTTGAACACCTGCTTGTTGTAATTGTTGCGCGTCTGCAACACCTTATCGCCGATGCGAAAGACGCGGCTGCCGTGCCGCCATTCGCGCTTGCCTTCTTCCGCCGGATTCAGCGCGTCTTGCAGCGCGCGGTTCAACTCGCCCACTCCGACTTCGCCACGATGCATTGGGCTGAGGACTTGGATGTCGTCGATGGAGTTCATGTCGAACTTGCGCGGAATGCGGTGTTTGACGAGATCGACCACACGGAGCGCGGCTTGCGCCGGCTCGCTTTCGGTGAACAGGAAAAAATCCTTCGCCGTTTTCGCGAAGAGCGGCATCTGCCCCTGGTTGATGCGGTGCGCGTTCTCGATGATGAGACTGTCTTCCGATTGCCGAAAGATCACGTCGAGCGCGACGACCGGCACGAACTTGGACGCGATCAAATCCTTGAGCACGTTTCCCGCGCCGACCGACGGCAACTGGTCCGGGTCGCCGATGAAGAGAACGTGACTCGTGATGTCGATGGCTTTCAGCAGCGCGTTCGCCAGCAGCAGGTCGATCATGGACAACTCGTCGACGATGATGAGGTCGGCGTCGAGCGGGTTTTCGCGGTCGCGCATGAACTTGTTGCCCTCGAACGGCTTGAACTCGAGCAAGCGGTGCAGCGTCTGCGCCGGCTCGCCAGTGGCTTCACTCAAGCGCTTTGCCGCGCGTCCGGTCGGCGCGGCGAGTTTGAAGCTGCGCCGCTTGGCTTTTAGCAGTTGAATCAGCGCGCGCACGCTCGTCGTCTTGCCGGTGCCGGGTCCGCCAGTGAGAATCGACACCTTGGATGTGAGCGCGGTCTGCACGGCTTGCCGCTGCTTCTCGGTCAGCGCGATCTTGTTCTTTGCGGCAATCCACTCGAACGCGGCGTTCCAATCGGTCGCGCGAAACTCCGCGAGCCGGCTTTGCGGGCTGGCGTGGATTTGCTTCAACCGATTCGCGACGCCGATCTCGGCATAGTAGAACGGCGCGAGATAAATCGCTTCATCTTCGACGTACAACTCTTCCGCTTTCGTCAGCCGCGCAATCGCTTCTTCCGCCAACTGCGCCGGCGCGCCGAGCGCGTCGACCGAATCGCGAATCAGATCATCGCGCCGCGCAAAGACGTGCCCGTCGTCGCTGAACTTGCCGAGCACGTACCGCACGCCGGCTTCGATGCGCGCCGGATCGTCTTCCTTGATGCCGATCGCGCGCGCGATCTTATCGGCGGTCAGAAAACCGATGCCGTAAATGTCGCGCGCCAAGCGGTACGGCTCGCGCTGGACGACGTGCAGCGCGCCGTCGCCATATTGCTTGTAGATTTTCACCGCGAGCGACGTGCTGACGCCGTGGCTTTGCAAGAACAGCATCACTTCCTTGATCTGCTTTTGCTCCGCCCAGCCGCGCCGGATAATTTCGATGCGTTTCGCGCCGACGCCATCGACCTGGCTCAGGCGACCGACATCATTCTCGATCACGTAGAGCGTCTCCAGTTTGAAATGCTTGACGATACGCTCGGCGGTGACGGGACCGATGCCCTTGATGAGCCCGGAGCCGAGATATTTTTTCAATCCTTCAATCGTCGCGGGAAGTTGCAGCGAAAACCGTTTGATCTCGAACTGGCGACCGTGCTGCGGATGATTGAGCCAGACGCCTTCCAGTCGCAGCGATTCGCCGACGCTCGCGCCCATCAGATTGCCGACGACGGTGACGACGTTCGATTTGCCTTCGGGTAGAAAGCGCGCGACGGTATAGCCGTTCTCTTCATTGTAGAACGTGATGCGCTCGATCGTGCCGCGCAGCGAATCCAGCGGAGTGCTTGACGAGTTCACGCGGCGAATTATAATGCAGATGTTTTCCCTTGACAATCCGTTTCCAACGTGGTATCTTACTGCCACCTTTCGACTGGAGTCACAACGCCGTGACCGATGCCCGCTACTGGGTGGGTTTTAACCTCATCCCCCAGATTGGTCCCGTCAAAGCGCGTCGTCTCCTCGACCACTTTGGCGATCTCGCCGCCGCGTGGCGCGCCAGCGCGCTCGAACTGGCGGCGGCTGGGCTGGACCGCCGCGCGCTGGAGAATGTCCTCGCCGCGCGTCCCCAGATCGACCTCGACGCGGAAATGGACAAGATCGCACGCGCGGGCGTACGCGTGCTCGTTTGGGACGATCCGGCGTTTCCGCGGCTCTTGATCGATATTCCGAACCCGCCGTTCGCGCTGTACGTCAAAGGCGAAATCATCGCCGAAGACGAATGGTCGGTGGCGGTGGTGGGCACGCGGCGCGCCAGCGCGTACGGACGCGAGGTGACGCGGCAGATCGTCACCGATCTGGTACGCAACCGCATCACGATCGTCAGCGGACTCGCGCGCGGGATCGACGCAGAAGCGCATCGCGCCGCGCTCGACGCGCAAGGGCGAACGCTCGCCGTCCTCGGCTGCGGCGTCGACGTGGTCTATCCGCCGGAGCACGCGAAACTCGCGCAGCAAATCGCCGAGCACGGCGCGCTCGTCAGTGAATATCCGCTCGGCACGCTGCCGGAAGCCGGCAATTTTCCGCCGCGCAACCGCATCATCAGCGGGCTGTCGCTCGGCTCGCTCATCGTCGAGGGCGATGAAAGCACCGGCGCGCGCATCACGATCGAAGACGCGCTGGAGCAAGGGCGCGAGACGTTCGCGGTGCCGGGCAATCTGTACCGCCGCGAGGCGCGCGGTCCGAACAAGATGATCCAGCGCGGTGAGGCGAAACTCGTCACCTGCGCGATGGACATTCTGGAAGAACTGAACCTGACGATGGTGGAAGAGCACCAGCAAGTCCGCGCGGCGATTCCCGAAAATGAAATCGAGTCCACGCTGCTCAAACATCTCTCCGCCGATCCGGTGCACATCGACGAACTGGGACGTGAGACGGGTTTGCCGATTGCGTCGGTTTCCAGCACGCTCGCGCTGATGGAACTCAAAGGGATGGTCAAGCAAATCGGCGGAATGAATTACGTGGTCGCGCGCGAGAGCGCCGCCAACTACGCGGCAGATAGAAGACAAAAGACGAACGACGAATGACGGAATCATTCGTCGTTCGTCCTCCGTCATTTCATGACACAGACTTGATTCCGGGAATACTTTGATGCCAAAATGAAAAAAACGAATTCACTCTACGCGCTCATTCTCGCCGGCGGCACCGGCACGCGCCTGTGGCCCCGCAGCCGCCGTGAAAGTCCCAAACAGCTGCTCGCGCTGTTTTCCAAACGCACGATGCTGCAAGAAACCTGCGACCGCATCTTGCCGATCATTCCCGCCGATCACATCTTTATCGGCACGAATGAGGGCTATGTCGATACGGTACGCGAGCAATTGCCGGATGTGCCGCCGGAGAATGTCATCGGCGAACCAGAGGGACACGGCACCGCGCCGTCGATTGGGCTGGGCGCGCTGCGTATTCAAAAGCTGAATCCCGACGCGGTGATGGTCTCGCTGCACGCGGATCACTACATCGAGCGCGCGGACGGTTTCAGCCGCGCCTTGACCGCTGCGGCGCGCGTCGCCGCGCGCGGCGATCTCGTCACGCTCGGCATCCAGCCGCGCAACCCGGAGACCGGCTACGGGTACATCCATCGCGGCGAGTTGATCGAAACCATCGGCGCGCAGCCGGTCTACCGCGTCGCAGAATTCATGGAAAAGCCGGACGAGGCAACCGCGACGCGGTTCGTCGAAAGCGGCGAGTACTACTGGAACAGCGGCATCTTCGCGTGGAGAATTTCGACGCTGTGGGAAGAGTACGAACGCTACCAGCCCGCCCTGTGCGAGCAGCTGAAAAAAATCGACAAAGGACTGGGCACGCCGCGCGAACAACTCACGCTCAAGCGCGTTTGGAAAGACATTCGGAACGAGACGATCGACGTGGGCATTATGGAGAAATCGCAGCGCGTCGCGGTGCTGCCCATCGACGTGGGCTTGAGCGATGTGGGTTCGTGGGCGACGCTGCTCGATCTGCTGCCGAGCAACACGCAGAACAATGTCGTCGTTGGCGAGCACGTCGGCGTCGATACGCAGTCCTCGCTGCTCTACAGTCCCAATCGGCTCATTGCGACGGTCGGCTTGACGGATATGATCGTGGTCGATACGGGCGACGCCATCCTGGTCTGTCCCAAGAGCCGCGCGCAAGAAGTCAAGCACATCGTCGAGGCGCTCAAGCAGAACAACAAGCACAAGTATCTGTAGCGAGCGGCGAGAAACGCAAAACGCAAAGCGTGAAACGCGAAACGCGAAACATGAGGCACAGCCGATGGCAAACCTCGAACTTGATCCGGAAGAGATTCTGGAATTGGAATTTGAGTACGCGCGCGAGACCGCCGCGCAGGCGCAGAGCGATCGCACGACGATTGTGAATCTCTACCTGCTGCTCGTTGGCGGCGTCAGCTCCGCCGCGGTCGCGCTGCCACAGCTGGCGTCGCGCGGGTTCGACGTACCGCGCGGCGCATATTCGCTCCTGTTCGCCTTGCTCGGACTGATCGGATTTTTTACCGTGATGAAACTGATTCGCCTGCGGCAGGCGTGGTACGACAGCGCACTCGCGATGAGCCAGATCAAGGATTTCTATCTCGACAAGTTTCCCGACTTGAAACCGGCGTTTCGCTGGACCACGGAAACGATCCCCGCGCCCGGCAAGCCGTGGACAATTACGTTCAATCTCGCGCTGCTCGTCGCACTGGTGGACAGCGTCGCGTTGGCGGTTGCGGTTGATTTCACCGACCTGCGCGTTTCCGGTCACGACTATGTCGCGCCGCTGCTCGCGGCGGCGATTTTCTTCTTTTGGCAGGTGTGGTTCTATTTTATCCAGCTGCCGTGGTCGAACCAATGAGCGCGCCGCAAGCCCGCGCGTGACAAGTTGGGGAAAATCACATGCGCCGCAAACCTTGAGGTTCGCGGCGCATATCTTTACGAATGCAAATGTCATCGTCCTCAGCTGGGGCTAGACGAATCTTCCTCCGCGCTCTCACCCGCGCCGGCATCCACATTCTCGTCCGCCCCAGACCGC
>DAIDTM010000275.1 GCA_027457205.1 Anaerolineae bacterium
GGTCGTACGCGTTCAACGCCTTGACGAGTTCATCCTCGCCAAAGTCGGGCCAATAGGTTGGCGTGCTAAAAAAAACGCCGCGCGCGGCTTGCCACGGAAAGAAATTCGAGAGCCGCTGGTCGCCGCCGGTGCGAATCACCAAGTCCATATCGCCGAGACCGGCGGTGTAAAGATAGTGTTCGAACAATTCCTCCGACAATGCGTCGGGATGAATTCCGTCTTCTAGCATTCTGCGCGCCGCGCGTAAGATTTCCATCCGCCCGCCGTAGTTGAACGCGACGTTCAAGATATAGTCGCGATTGTCGCGCGTCAACACGACCGCGCGCGTCACTTTTTCGGCGAGCGCCGCCGGGACGCCGTCGAGCGAACCGCTGTGAATGAGCCGCACGCCCTGCGCGCGAAAATTCTCCGTCTCGCGGTCGATCACCTCGCCCAGAAGTTCAAAAAAACCGTCGATCTCCTCGCGCGGTCGTCCCCAGTTCTCGGTCGAGAAGACGTACAGCGTGACGATGCGAATGCCGTACTTGGCGCAGGCGTCCAGCGCGCGGCGCACGTTCTGCGTGCCGTAACGATGCCCCACCAACCGCGACCAGCCGCGCTGCCGCGCCCACCGCCCGTTGCCATCCATCATAATTCCGATGTGCCGTGGCAGGTGGCGGAACATGACCGCCGGAGTTGGCTCTAGCAACGTCTTGGGTAACCCCACGCTCAGGCTCTCTTCCATGCTTCATCAAGCTTGCGAAAGTCCTACGATCTTCGCAAGAATCGGCGTCACATCAACGCTGTCCAAATCTCGATCCGCGCTCAAGCGCGCAAAGAACTCGACGTTGCCGTCCGCGCCTTCGATGGGCGAGCGACAAACGCCGCGCACGCGCCATTCGTGTGCGCTGGCGTACCGCGCGATTTTTTCGATGACGGCGCGGCGCACGCGCGCGTCGCGCACGACGCCGCCCTTGCCAACCTCCGCGCGTCCTGCTTCGAACTGCGGCTTGATGAGCGCGATAGTTTCGCCGCGCGGCTGCAACAGCGATTTGACGACCGGCAGCACCAGCGTCAGCGAAATGAACGAAACATCGATCACCGCGAGGTCGATCAGTTCCGGCAGCGCGGTCAGGTAACGAATATTGACGCGGTCCATCACGACGACGCGCGGATCGTTCCGCACCTTCCACGCGAGTTGCCCGTACCCCACGTCGATGGCGTAAACCCGCGCCGCGCCGCGCTGCAACAGCGCATCGGTAAAACCGCCGGTAGATGCGCCGATGTCGGCGCACACCTTGCCGCGCGGGTCGATCTGGAAGGCGTCCAGCGCGCCCTCCAACTTTAGTCCGCCGCGTCCAACGTACTTGAGCGGCGCGCGCAGGGTGGTCGAGGCGTCGTCGGCAACCAGCGCGCCGGCTTTATCGACCCGACTGCCGTTCACCTGAACATCGCCGGCGAGGATGAGCGCCTGCGCGCGCTGCCTCGACTCAGCCAGCCCGCGTTCGACGAGCAGTACGTCCAGCCGCTTTTTAACCACAACTCAAAGATAAACGGAACGCGGCAAAAAGTCAAGTCATTTGGAAGTTGGATTTTCGATTTTCGATTTATGATTTATGATTTAACGGAAATGGCAATCACGGAGTTTGAAATCGAAAATCATAAATCGTAAATCATAAATTGACTTGTGGGTGATTCTGGGTATCATACTCAGCACTTGGAGAACAACATGCTGCTCAACCTGTTCAAGACCATGCGCCCGCGGCAGTGGATCAAAAACCTCATTATCTACCTGCCCTTCTTGTTCACGCTCCACCAGTACTGGCAGCCGTTCACGCGCCAGATGTACGAGATGTTCGCCACGGCGACGGCGGGATTTGTTTTGTTTTGCGTCTTGTCCGGCGTCATCTATCTCATCAACGATTTGGTGGACATCGAAAAAGACCGCTTGCATCCGACGAAACGTTTTCGTCCGCTCGCTTCGGGTGCGCTGAGCAAAACCGTCGCGCAAACGGCGATTGTCGTTTTCTTGGTCGTCGCGTTGCCGCTGTCGTTTCTCTTGGATTTCGAGTTTGGCATGGTCGCGCTGATCTATTTCGTGACGATGCTGGTGTATTCGTACGTCTTGAAGAATCTCGTCATCATCGACGTATTCACGCTCGCCGCCGGGCTGGTCCTCCGCGCGCTCGCGGGCGCTGCCGCGATCAACGTCCCGGCGTCGCCGTGGTTATACGTCTGCACCGTGCTGCTCGCGCTCTACCTCGGCTTTAGCAAACGCCGGCACGAATTGGCTTTGCTCGAAGAAGACGCGGCTAAACACCGGCTGATCCTTAAAGAGTACACCCCCGAAGTTCTCGACGAGATGATTTCGGTGACGACCGCGTCGTTCGTGATGGCGTATTCGCTCTACACGTTCTCCGCGGAAAACCTGCCCAAGAATCACGCGATGATGCTGACGATTCCCTTTGCGCTTTACGTCGTCTTCCGGTTGTTATATCTGGTGCACGTCAAGAACATGGGCGGCAGCCCGGAAGAAATGGTGCTGCGCGACAAATGGCTCTTTGGCGCACTCATCGCGTGGGGACTGGTCGCGGTCGGCATCCTGTTCGTGTTCGGATAAATCGAATCGGCGGGCACCACAACGGGCGAGGATGACTCCTCGCCCGTTTTTCATATCGCAAGATGTTTCGCGCGGTCTAGCGCTTGGTGTACTGCTTCGCCTTGCGCGCCTTTTTCAAACCGGGCTTTTTGCGTTCCTTCTCGCGCGGATCGCGCGTCAGCAAACCCGCTTTGCGCAGCGCGCCCTTAAAGTTCTCATCCGCCGCCAGCAGCGCGCGCGCCAACCCCAGCCCCACCGCGTCCGACTGCCCTACCTGACCGCCGCCATTGACGTGCACGGAAACGGTAAAGCGTTCCTCGTTCTGCGTCGCCTTCAGCGGGCTGAGCGCCTGATTCGACAGACTCGCCAGCGGGAAATATTCCGTCAGCGGTTTCTCGTTGACGGTAAAGTTGCCGCTGCCAGCGAACAACCGCACGCGCGCAATCGCCGCTTTGCGTCGACCGATGCCTTCGTAGTATTTTCCAGTCGCCATCGTTAGACCTCCAACGTCTTGGGCTTTTGCGCGACATGCCGATGCGCCGTGCCGCGATACACTTTCAACTTTTTGAACATCTGCCGTCCCAGCCGACCGTGCGGCAGCATGCCCCACACCGCCGCCTTGATGACGCGGTCGGGATGTTTTTCCAATTGCTCACGCAAAAAGACTTTTTTCAATCCGCCGGGATAACCCGAATGCCGCACGTAGAACTTTTCTTCCAGCTTTTTGCCGGTCACGCGAATCTTGTCCGCGTTGACCACGACGACAAAATCGCCGGTGTCGAGGTGCGGCGTGTAAATGACCTTGTGCTTGCCTTTGAGCACGCGCGCGACCCCAGAGGCAAGTCGTCCGAGGGTTTTTCCTTCGGCATTCACCAGGTACCACTCCCGTTCGATGTCTGCGGGCTTGGTATTAAAAGTTTTCATCCTTCGCTCCGACGTTACGTGTCGAGTGACGCGGAATCCCCGCGCCACGCGTCACTCGTATTTTACTTCGATCAAGCACAACCCGTGCGGTGGAACCGCTTCGCCGGCGCGCCGCTTCTTCTCCACCACTTGACGGAACTCGGCGACGTTCATTGCGCCTTTGCCGACCAGCAACAACGTGCCGACAATGCGCCGCACCATCCGATACAAAAACGCGTTCGCTTCCAGATCGATCAGCACGCGCGCGCCTTCGCGCCGCGCTGCCGCCCGATACATTTCGCGCACGGTATTGTCTCCACGCGGCGGCGTTCCGAATGCGCCAAAATCATGCTTGCCGATCAAACAACGGGCGGCGGCATCCATCGCGTCCGCGTCGAGCGGCTCTGGGACGCGGAGCGCGTACCGTTCCGCCAGCGGCGAGCGCACCGCCTGATTCAAAATCACGTACCGATACGCCCGGCTCTTGGCGCTGTACCGCGCCGAGAAATCCGCCGGCGCGTGCGCCAGCTCCCGAATAGCAATGTCGGTTGGTAAAACGGCGTTCAACGCTCTCTGCAAAACCTGCGGCGGGCGGTCCCACGCGGTATCCAAGTGGATGCCCAACCCCGCCGCGTGCACGCCGGTATCCGTACGCCCTGCGCCGGTCACGCGAATTCTCTCGCCGGTAATCTGATGCAACGCTTTTTCGATTTCGCCCTGCACCGTGCGCCGGCGTTTCTGAATCTGAAACCCTTCAAAATCCGTGCCGTCGTATTCCACGATTGCCAACAGTCGCATAGTCGCAGGGTCTCGTAGCCACGTAGTCGCTCGCTCAGCTGACCATCAGACTACGCGACTATCCGACAACTACACTTCGCGGTCGACCAACTCC
>DAIDTM010000276.1 GCA_027457205.1 Anaerolineae bacterium
GCACTACGATTCGACCCTGTCTACGAAAAGATTTCACGACGCTTCATGGAGAATCCGGATCAATTCGCAGACGCGTTCGCACGGGCGTGGTTCAAGCTGACGCACCGCGACATGGGACCCCGCGCACGGTATCTCGGTCCAGAGGTTCCGACTGAAGAGCTCATCTGGCAGGACCCCATCCCTGCCGTCAATCACAAACTGATTAATAAACAGGACATTGCCTCCCTCAAGAGCAAAATCCTGGCTTCGGGTTTGTCTGTGTCGGAAATGGTTTCAACGGCTTGGGCGTCGGCGTCCACGTTCCGTGGCTCCGACAAGCGCGGCGGCGCCAACGGCGCCCGCATTCGTCTGGCGCCGCAGAAGGATTGGCAAGTCAACCAGCCCGCCCAACTGGCGAAGGTCCTCAAGACCCTAGAGCGCATCCAGAGATCGTTCAACAGCGCCCAGTCTGGCAGCAAGAAGGTTTCGCTGGCTGACCTGATCGTTCTGGCGGGTTGCGCCGGCGTCGAGCAAGCTGCAAAAAATGCCGGGCACAAAGTGACAGTTCCCTTCACGCCGGGACGCATGGACGCCTCGCAGGAGCAAACCGATGTGGCTTCCTTCGCGGTACTCGAGCCAATCGCTGACGGTTTTCGCAACTACCAGAAGGCGCGCTACGCGGTATCGGCTGAGGAGCTGCTGGTCGACAAGGCGCAATTGCTGACGCTGACCGCGCCTGAAATGACGGTGCTCGTGGGCGGCATGCGCGTTCTAAAGACCAACTTCGGAGGGTCCCCCCACGGCGTCTTCACCAAGCGACCAGAGACGCTCACCAATGACTTTTTCGTGAACCTGCTCGACATGGGCACGGAGTGGAAGCCAACCTCGGAAGACGCTGACGTATTCGAGGGTCGTGATCGCAAGACGGGTGCACTCAAGTGGACCGCCACACGTGTCGATCTGATCTTCGGTTCCAACTCCCAACTTCGGGCTTTGGCGGAAGTCTACGCATGTGAGGACTCGCAGAAAAAGTTCCTGCACGACTTTGTAGCGGCGTGGACGAAAGTCATGAACCTTGACCGTTTCGACCTCGCCTCATCGTAGCATTAAGGTCTTCGAGGGCTTCTGACCGGGCGGCGAAAAAACGGTCAGCTAACAACCGGTTCCAGCGGATGGCGTATCGCCGCCGCTGAACCGGAACCTTCACCTGACTCACGCGGCGCTGGAATCCGGCGCCGCTTTTCATTTGACCATTCTGGCGCGCGGTGATAAACTGCTGGCGATGTGCGAAAACCGCTTTTGATCGACACAGGAGGCTCATGGCAGACTCGGCATTTGATCTCATCCTCATTGGCGGCGGACCGGGCGGTTACGTCGCCGCGATCCGCGCTGCGCAACTCGGACAGCGCGTCGCGCTCGTCGAACGCGACAATCTCGGCGGCATCTGTCTCAACTGGGGCTGCATTCCGACGAAGGCGCTGTTGAAGAACGCGAGCGTGGTCGAAACGATTCGCCACGCGAACGATTTCGGCATTCAGGTCGAAAAATTCTCCGCCGATTTCGGCAAAGCGATCGACCGCAGCCGCGTCGTCTCCAACCGGCTCGTCAAGGGCGTCGAGTTCTTGATGAAGAAAAACAAGATCGAAGTCGTCAAGGGCGAAGCGGCGCTGACCGCGCGTGACCGAGTCCAAATCAAACCCGACGGACGCGCGCTGACTGCGAAGAACATCATCATCGCCACCGGCGCGCGCCCGATTTCGATTCCGGGCTTGCCGATTGACGGCAAGGATGTTATCACGAGCCGCGAAGCGCTCGCGCTGCGCGAACTGCCGTCGCCCATCATCATCGTCGGCGCGGGTCCGATTGGGATGGAATTTGCCTACTTGTACCGCGCGTACGGCGCGGACGTGACCGTCGTCGAAATGCTGCCGCACCTCCTGCCGCGCGAAGACGCCGAGGTCAGCGCGGTGGTGGAGAAAGAGATGCAAAAATTCGGCATCAAATTCCGCGTGAACACCAAAGTCGAAAGCGCGCAGAAAATCGGCGATCAGGTGCGCTTGAAGGTTTCGAGCGAAGGAAAAACGGAAGAGATCGACGCGCAGAAGGTGCTCGTCGCCATTTCAGTCAAGCCGAACAGCGAAAACCTGGGACTGGAAGCGCTCGGCGTCAAGATGACGCGCGGCGCGATCGATGTGAACGACCAGATGCAGACGAGCGTGCCGGGCATTTACGCCATCGGCGATGTGACGATGAAGTTGCCGCTGGCGCACGTCGCGTCCGCGCAGGGCGTGATCGCGGCGGAAGCCATCGCTGGCAAAGAGCCGCGCGCGCTCGACTTGAACAACGTGCCGCGCTGCACGTACTGCACGCCGCAGGTTGCGTCGCTCGGTTTGACGGAAGCGCAGGCGAAAGAAGCGGGGCATGAGGTGCGCGTCGGCAAGTTCCAGTTCCGCGCGAACGGCAAGGCGCTCGGCATCAACGAGTACGAAGGATTTGTCAAACTGGTTGTGGACAAGCAGTATGGCGAGATTCTGGGCGCGCATCTCGTCGGTCCCGAAGTGACCGATCTCACCGGCGAACTCAGTCTCGCCAAATCGATGGAACTGACGCCGGAAGAACTGGCGCACGCGGTGCACGCGCATCCAACGCTGACTGAAGTCATCGCCGAAGCCGCGCTCGATTCGATGGGAATGGCGATACATCAGTAAAAGCAAAAAGTGAAAAGCTAAAAGGCAAAAGTAGGAGGCGCGGCTTGGAGATCGCGGGACAGGACTACGCCGACAGGGCAAGCTATCAAGCGCAGATTGACGCGCTGCGCCGTATGACCGGAGAGCAGCGGTTTGCGCTTGCAATCGAAATGTGGACAACCGCCTGCGAGACCACGCGCGCAGGAATTCGTGCGCAGCATCCGCGGTTCTCGCCTGGCGAAGTAGAGCGCGAACTTGCGCGAAGGATCATGATCGCGAATGGAGCAGCAAGAATTATTGCTTCGCACCGTTGAGATTCTCG